>JAKADJ010000055.1 GCA_021820645.1 Bacillota bacterium | reverse complement strand
GTTCCAGACTAAGCCCACCATCGAATACGGGAGTTCGAGGGTCCGAAAACGTTGCCAAGCTGACAAGTTAAGAGACATCGCAGATTCTTTCAGATCGCGCGGGATGGTGATGAGGCCATGGTACAGCGCAAACACCATGTTCCAGACTTGTCCGGTAAAGATAAGAACGATTGAGGCCAGGTTGACGCCGATTCGAGAGCCCGGGAATAGCGCGATGAAGGCCAAGAGCACCACGGGCAAAAAGGACAGCACCGGAATCGACTGCAAAATATCCAGCAATGGCAAAAGAATCTTTTCGGCGCGCTTGTTATAGGCCGCGGCATAGGCATACACAAACGTAAACAAAAGAGAAATGATGTAGGCGGCCGCCATGCGCAGCCAAGAATAGAGCGCATAGAGAGGTAAGCGCCAGTAGGCCAAGGAGATGCTGCCAACTTCAGGATGGGGATGTGGCGCGTGGGTCGCCCAGGCGATAATCAAAGAAAGAATGGCCAGCACTACCACGCCGACCAGTAGGTCGGCCATACCCCAGCCGGAGCGGCGATCCGTCATGTCGTTCATGTGGCGGGACCTCCTATCCCCACGAGTTGATGAGACCCCCATGGCGCCAACCACCCGGATAGGGGCCAGAACAGGGATAGCGCCACCCTTGGTGGCGGTGTCGATTTCCGTTACCTATCATAGCCTACTTTGGGAATCGCGTGAAGTTGGCCGCCTCCGACGCGAAAGTCGACAGCAATTAAAGGGATAATTGGGAGATCTGTCGAAGAGAGTTCAGGTGGTAATGGATGCCAGACGACTATGACGGGACGGTGCTGATGGACAATACATTCAAGGTTATGCGCAACATTCAGCTCGCCAACGATTTTCTGGTTCGCAAGGATGCGCTCAACGAAATTCCGTTTCCCTTAATTTTTCGATCGTGGGACAAGCCCCACGCGACATGGTGCAACCGGGCCGCACAGCGCCTGGGCCTTACGGAGCAGCGTATTCACACGGCATTGGCGACGGGACATCCCGGCCGCGGTCCATTTGTTATCCGCTGGGACACCGAGGCGTTTCTCATGGAATCGGCTCTTGTCACCAACCTGGAAGGACACCGGGCCGGGCACATCTTTTGGCCCATTGACTCCGGATTGGCTTCGGGTTCCGAATTGCTGCATACCGGTTTTTTTAATGATACGGCGACCACCGAGATCTACACCAACCGGGTCGCACGCCAGGTCTTAGGTTTGGTGGAGGCTGGGATTGCTCAAAATTGGGCGGCGGTCGATTGGCTGCCGGATTGGAATCAAGTGACCGCCAAAGGCTCGGGAACCCTCCTGGTGACCCAGCATGACAGTTATGAAATCCGTCTGCATGGCGATGGGCAGTGGGTCGTTCTAGAAGCGGTGCCCGAATCCCTGGCCCAAGGGGACCGCTTGGCGACCGACGTGGTGGCAACCTTGATGCACGAGATTAGAAACCCTTTAGCAACGCTCTCTGGTCGCATTGAACTCGCCATGATGCAGGCCAAAGACCCCCATCTTCAGTCTTTGTTGGAGACCGCCATGACGGAAATTGACCATCTCGCCAAACTTACGGATGATGTCTTGTGGGCGACCCGCGATACCCATATGGAAGTCGTCGATCTGGAGATCGAACCCCTGATCCGAGAGTGCTGGCAGGACGCCGAGTGCATGATTCCCGCCCCGCGGGTACGATTCAAAATAGACGCCCCGATTCGCCTTCATGTCTTGGCTAATCCCGACCGGCTTCGCCATATTTTTTTGAACCTCTTTAAGAATGCGCGCGAAGCGATGGGGAGCCAAGGCACCGTGGTGCGGGTGCGGATTGCCCGGGGCCCGGAACGCACTGCGGTGGATGTCGTAGACGATGGGCCCGGTATCCCCGAACCCATTATGCGGCGTCTATTTCAGGTTCATCAAAGCACCAAGCCGACCGGATCCGGACTCGGGCTCACCATTGTGCAGCGTCTGGTCGAGGCCCATGGCGGGACCCTGACCGTCCAGTCCACGGCTGGCCATACGCGTCTTAGTTTTGACCTCGCTAACCCGGCGGAGCCGGAGGGGGCTCGGTCTTAGTGCGGAGCTCTTGTACTCGGGCTTTACGAAAATTGGCCACGGTAATGGTCAAAAACGGGATCACGGTGAGATACAGTAAACCCAGGCCCACCAAATAGTTCTCATTAATTAAATCGGTAATTTTGGCGTTGGGAATGGCAATCGCGCCAATCACCACGACGGCCCCCGTGGCCAGCAACGACCCGTGATAACCCGCCGCCCCGTCTATGTGAAAAAACCCGGCGATATCGTGTGCCAGGCACCACAGTCGGACTGACAAAAATGCGGCCACCACGATGGTCCAGAGGGTCACCACCAACATGCCAAACTTGTCGATAAAAAAACCCTTGAGGGCGAGTATCCTGAGGAGGGATACGATAGGCCAGCGCAGGCTCGGGATGAAGCTCGGTCCAAATGTGGCCATGGTGACTTCATAGCTAATCAGCATCACCGCCACAATGACCGCCAGACCAATGTAGGTATAATGTTCGGCTTGGCGGCGCTGCTCGTTACGGACGAAGGGATAGAGCGTCACGCTTAATTGAAACCCAATAAACATGATGTATTCCCGGTAGGCGCCTTCTAAGACGGGGAGCACGGTAAAATGATCGGGAGGCAACAGTAAGATCGGGTGGCGAATCAGGGTGACCGTTAAGAAGCCGGTTAAAAACGTTAAAATGAGTACGGGAATGTAGCTCCCTTGCAAGGTGCGGGCCAGGGCTGCCGCACCGCCCCATGCCATATAAACGGCCGTTGCGGTGAGCGCCCCATCGATGGCCCAAATGGGCGTGTCGGGTAAGAAAATGTTGCCGAGCACGAAAGAAAACAGCACCGCGGCGGAAATGGCCAGAGCCAGGTGATAAATAATAGTGTAGACGGCCACGATGAAGGCTAAGGGTTTACCAAAGAGTTTAGGGCCAAAGGAATTAAAAGTTTCGTTCGGAATCAGACGACTAAGCCGAAACACCAAGTGCATCAAGACAAAGCTGACCAAGCCGTCGAGCAGGATGCACCAGATGCCTTCGCGACCAGCGGCAGTCACCGCCTCCCGCGGGAAATAAAAGACACCCAGCGCCACATAACCGGAAGTCACCATGGTGGCGAATTGCAGCGCTGAAATACGCGGCAGCCGATCGGTTAGATGGGCCATGTCTCCCTCCCCCACCCCCGTCCTGTCATTTAATGTCTCCCATCTTGTCGATGAGGACGGTGCAATGCACCGTCATATGGACATGCGGATATTCCTGATGCCAATGCGGGAACTTTGTAAAGGCGCTCGGGTGTTGCCAACTTAATTGCCGCCCGATGCCCAGCGGATCGACGTCGTAGTGTTGGGTGAGCTTTAAGAGATTCAAACACGATTGGGCAATAGTGGCCGAAGCCCGGTTCGACATGCCCGCGAGTTGTGATGCGGTTTCGGTTACCGAGCCAATCCCTTCTAGGGTCGAAGTCAGATGAATGTTAAAGGTTGCATCGACCTGGCCGTCTACCACTTTGGCGCGGAGGGCACTGGTCCCGGCCACGGCCCGTAATGATGCGTTGTAGCGCGGTAAGAAAATGCTCGCCTTCTTCGAAATGCCCGCCAGGATTCCTAGCGTCATGCTTTGGGTTCGGTTGAGCGTGGCGACATAATGAAAATGGCGGTAGAGCGCCAGGGTATCCACTCGGTAGCCGTCTTTGACCGGGGTCGCAATCGGGAGGTACATATCCGCCCCTGGTGTGGCCAAGCGTACCAACACCTGCCAGAGACGTACTCCAAAGGCGTCGGTCTGACAGGTCTTGCAACTAAAGAGTGTGGAAAAGTAGAGACTCGGAAACTTGTCTTGGGGTGAGGTATGCTGGAGCAAGGTCTTTAGAGAAGTCGATGACGCAATCACAAAGGGCGTCTTGTCTAGCGTCGCGATGCGCCCGAGCCCGTCGAAAGCACGCTTGAAATATTTGGCTTTGAGATGAGTGGAAATCGCGATGACTTGGACTTGGCCCAAGTACAGATCTTTGGAGACCTGGGCTTGCGCTTCGTTAAAGCTCTCCGATAGTGCCGGTCCGGAACCCACGACATCGAAGGTATCTTTGGCTGACGCACCTGAACCGCCTGAGCTGCTACTGGTGACCGCCGAAGGGGTTGGAGCCTGGAATACCACACTAAATTCATTGGGATGCTTAGCCGGAGCTATACCCATCGATAATACCATGGCCCGCGAGTTGACCGGCCGGTTGTCCCAGCACCCACTAGTCCCTAGCAAAAGACTTAAAAGAAGCCCCACTTGGGCCAGCCGGCTAACTTTCATCATCGAAAACCTCTTGCTGCGCCTGATGAAGCTGAGGGGTGGACATCGGGAGATGTTGGTGAGGGACCTTTTGGGTGGGATGGACGGTGCGCAAATAAGCCGGGCGTTTATCGAGGCTGGCTTCCGGGAAACGGAGCCATGAATCTTTTAAGTCGCGCACCCGAATCGGGCCAAAGGGCGAGAGATACGGCACCCCGAAATTATCGAGGCTGGCCAGATGAGCCAGAATCACCAACATGGCCAGGATGATGCCGTAAATGCCAAAGGCGTAACTGGCAAAGACCACAAACCAAAAAAGGATCCGCCACGGGGTGGCCATCTCGTAGACCGGTGAGGTAAACAGTCCGAGTGCCGTCAGCGTAATGATGACAATCATGAGGTCCGACACGATGGCCGCCTTCACCACGGCGGTGCCGACCACGATGGCGCCCACCGTGCCGAGCGTGGTGGAAAGCCCTTTAGGCAGACGAATCGAGGCTTCGCGTAAGATTTCGATGATGACCCACATGATGAGCACCTCGAAGATCGGGGGGAAGGGGATTCCGACCCGTGAGCCAGCGATAGTAATTATGAGTTTAGTGGGCAAGAGCTCGGGGTCTACCGAGCTAAAAGCCACGTAGAGTGGAGGTAATAAGAGACCTACAAAAAGCCCGACCAGGCGAATCACGCGTTCCAAACCGGCTTCCCAGAAACTAGCGGTGTAGTCGTCCGTGGTCTGATAAAAGTCCATAAAGGTGGAGGGCACCGTGAGTGCATAGGGCGTGTTGTCCACCAGCACCGCGACTTTTCCCATGGCAATATCCCGAGCAATTAAATCGGCACGCTCTGATGACCGGACCTGTGGGAACAGCGAGTTGGGATGGGTGGAGAGCGCCCGGTTGAGCGAATTGGAATATTCCAGGTTGGCGATTTGCACGGTCGCCAGCCGGCGCTTGACGGCCATCACCAATTCTGGATTGGTGACCCCCTCAACATGCGCGATGATCACGGCGGTCTGGGACAGATCGCCAATGTTGACGGTATCGAAATGTAGGCTAGGCCCCTTGATGCGACGCCGGATTAGGTTCATTTGGGTCAAGATGACCTCATTAAATGCTTCCTGAGGTCCTTTCACCGCCCGCTCTGTGGTGGGCTCCGAGATGGCTCGAGCCGGATATTTCACGGTATCTAAGACCAGCACTTCGGGACAGCCCTCGATAAAGAGCAGCGTGTTGCCACCCATCAGGTCGACTAGGATTTTCGACCATTGATTTTCTACCGTGGCATGCCCAATCGCGGTCACTGAATCGTGAATAATCTGGTGCGCGACCTTGGGATCCTGGGCGAGATCGTCGGTGTGTTGATAGCGCTGGAGCAAGTACACGGTGTCCTGGTCGATCATCTGGTTGTCGGTTAGACCATCTTCGAAGGCCAGCAGAGCGGGTATCGGGTGATGACGGCCGATGAGAAAGCGTCGGATGATAATATCGGGAGATTGGCCCACCGTGTTTTTGAGTCGTTCATAGGCGGCTTCGACACTGCCGGAAACGACATCGAGCGAAATCGGCATCGAATTCGCCTTGGGGTTCATCTCTTGCACGAAGGCGTCAAGCCGATTGGAAAAGGTTTTGGTCTCGGTAATCAGGTCGGACAAGAGGCCTAAGTCCACTCCTGAAATATCTTCTAAGGTGTTTTGCGCAGTGGTGAGGTTATCCATCAAGCGGGCGGCATCGTCTCGTATGGGCGGGGGAGCATCTCCCAACTGATCTAAAATTTCAGGACCCCGATGTGCCTCGTAATCGGTGCCGATTTGAGATTTCTTTTTGCGATGAAATGGCCACATCGGCGATAAATCCCCCCGTCCACTTTGGCATCTACCCGGCTATTCGAATGGTCTCGGTCTTGGTACAATGTGGCCCAATAGGGTCTCGGTTATGCAGGGAGGGGAAACACCCAACGGATATCAGGGAGAGTCAGGCAGTCTTGGAACGCGGCACGTTAGAGTCGGTCTACTACCTAGTAGGGGAGCAGGACTATTGGGGGCTACGCTGGGTTCAGGGCGTACGTGCCCGTCTCTTAGGCCGCCAGGGGAGCTTCTTGCGCGTCGATGAGGGAGCCGTGGTCTTTGCCGATATCGCGGCGTTCTTACAAACGCCCGGTCTTTTTGGTGGGGGCCGTGTGGTGCTAGTCCGGGATACGGCCACGTGGAAGACTAAAGAGGCCGATGTCAAATCTTGGCTTAGCCACCAGCCCCTGGCTACGACTTGTCTCATTCTATGGGATAAAAAGGCCTCGCCCAATCTTTCCAAATTGTTGGGGGCGCATCGTGTCATTGATCTTGTGCCCATCAAGGGCGTGGGATTTACTCGCTTTGTAGAATCCAGCGCCAAAACGCGCCATGTCAAGCTCGGGCGGGGAGGCGCCGAATACCTAGCTCAGGTGCTTGAGAGCAATGAATTTCAAGTCGAGCACGAGCTCGAAAAGCTTTCGCTCTACGATGCAGATCGCACCTGGACGCCTGGCGACTTGGCGGACGTGGTATTGCCGTTGGCGGGTACCGCATTTTGGCAATTGTCAGAGGCGGTGGTGCGGCGGCAGCGGGTCCAGTCACTGACGGCGCTTAAAGAGCTTCTGGCGGCCGGGCATGACCCGCTGCCGCTCCTGGTTACCATCGCCCGCCAATTGATACAAGTGATCCATGCCCTAGAGGCTCAGAGCCAAGGGATTTCGGTGTCCATTTTCGCTCAACAAGAAGGGATCCGCGATTTCGTGGCAACTCGGATGTATCAGGCCGCAAGGCTTTGGACCCTTTCGGATTTAAATCAGGCGCTCGACTTTATCACGCGGATTGATCTGGCGATGAAGTCGGGGAGGGGAGACCCCGATAACTGGCTTAACGCGTTGGTCGGTCTGATGTTGCCGACGGAATAGGTTCTAAGAGAGAAAAAGCCCCAAACCAGTTGGGGTTTTTGCTCTCTTTATCCCGCCTTGGCTTTGTTGAGCCGGAGGGCGAGTCGTGACTTTTTGCGGTTTGCCGTGTTGTGATGTAACGCACCCTTTTGGGCCGCTCGATCTAAACGGGCATGGCAAAATTTCAATGCAGATTCCGCTGATTCCATGTCGCCCCGCTTCAAGGCGTCTTCAAAACGCCGGATTGCGGTCCGTACCATGGTCTTGCGAATTTTGTTGCGCAAAGTCCGCACTTCGGTTTGACGGATGCGCTTTTTGGCAGACTTAATATTGGCCACTCGGATACCTCCAGACGCCGCATTATAACATACGACAAGCTCTGGGTAAAGAGTGCCACGCGCGGTGAAACGAGGGACTATTGTGCTGACATGGACTCTTTTGTTGAAATTTTGGTTGGCGGTGGTTGTGATAGAGGTGACATCCTGGCTAGTCCCCGGCTTTCACGTCACCTGGCTCTCGGGCATGTTTCTGGCCGTATTCATGACCGCCATGGTCGGGCTTGTGGAATCTATAGCGGGTAGCCGATATGCACCTTATACATCGGGAACTTTTGCCTGGGCCACCGGTGTTCTCATCGTCTATGTCGGCCAGTGGGTTTTGCCTGGGGTGGATTCGAGTTGGATCGGGGCTATCGCGGTGGGCAGTGTGTTGTGGGGAACAAGTCTCCTCATTCCCAAAGTATGGGGATAGGGAGTCTAAAACCCCAGGATTTCCCATAGCATGGAATCAATGGATGAAGGAGGGTGATCCTAATGAGGTGGCGCCGGAGCTGGCGAAGGCCGCGCGTGGTGTGGTTTTTCGGGAAACGACCCCGGCCTCGGCGGGTGAGGCCCCCCCGCGCCTCGAGACGTTGGACAGGCCCCCGCCGAATGCCCTGGACCAGTGTGAGTCTTTATGGCATTACGCTGGCATTGGCTACCCTGGTGTTGTGGCGTACCCCGGCGGGGCCTAGTGTAGCTGTTCCAGTGTCCGCAAATCTCGCCGGGCACGGGCAGCGGTCGTGGCTCGCCAGCCATCTCGATACGCTCCATGTGAGTCGCGCCTCCATGATGACGTGGCTCCAGACGGGGATCCCTATTTTGGGACTTACGGCAGAGCCAAAACCTTTCCAGTGGCATTGGCGTGCCTGGGCCCTAACCGGGCTCATGGATTTATCTGGGGTGCGCCTAACCAGTCTTAATGCCCTATTGACCCTCGAGATTCCGGCCTTGCGTTCAGTGCCTCGAGTGACTGCCGTGTCCGTCACCCCACACAAAGGTGTGCCGCGCCCTGCCGCACAAGACGCCACGATGGCCGGGCTCCCCGGAGAGGGCTCACGGATTTGGGCAGAACTTGGGACCAAACCAGAAGTCGGGATTTATCAGACGCATAGCACGGAATCGTTTTGGTCGCTGCTGCCTTCTGGATCACCAACCGCTAATTCGACTGAGTGGGCGCACACCATCGTGCAAGTGGGCTGGTGGCTAGCCACCGATCTCCATCAACGTGGTATTGGCGTGGTGCAGTCCCGGGTCAATAACATGTCCGAAGGGCTTTTGGCCAGCTACAACAAATCTTATTATACTGCCAAGCAACTTTTGAAGTGGTATCCCACGGTGCATGTCTTGATTGACTTACATCGGGGTCAGGCCTCTGGTTCGGTCACCACAACCACGGTGAAGGGGACTAAAACGGCGGCTATCCTGATTGTAGTGGGGACCAATAAGGTGCTACCCAATCCCTATTGGCATCAGAATTTAACGTTTGCCACCCGATTGGCCAAAGCTCTCGACCAGGTGGCGCCGGGTATCCTAAGAGGCAACGGCATTGACATGGTGCCCTACCGCTACAACCAACAACTGATGCCTCAAGACGTGCTCATCGAAATCGGTGGACCCGATAACACCCTTAAGGAAGAACAGCACGCGGCGGCCGATCTGGCCCAAGCATTGTCTTTGATATTGAAACCAGGCACCGCTCCCTAGGGTGGGCAGCGACCCTTTCGTGATGTTCCCAGGACGGGGCGATTTAATATCCGCTCGAAACGACTCAATCCAGAAACGGCATCGATTAAAGGCGCCCCCACGGCCGAGGCCGGGCATGGAGTCCATCGATCACGGCATGCCCTATCACCAGAAATTTTTCCTGTACCATGCGGCCAAGACCGGTCCTTGCTATACTAGGTATTCATTAGACCAAAACAGAGGGGCTAGGATCATGGAGATGACAAAGCGCCCGAAGCCGATCGGGCAAAATCGGATACGGCAAAGATGGCGCCCAAGCCGAATGATGGTCGAACCGGCCCGAGGGATTCAATGAAAGGGCGCCTCTTTGTGCTCATTGGGCCGAGTGGGGTGGGGAAGACCACCTTGGCCGAAAAGGCCCAGCAAGACGGACTGGCTCATCGGATTATTACCTGTACCACTCGCGAGCCTAGACCCCATGAGGTGTCGGGGCAAGACTATTTCTTTTTGAGCTTGGACGAGTTTGCGATGCGAGAAGCGCGGGACGAATTTGTGGAAAACGAATGGATACACGGCAATCGCTACGGGGTCCTGATACGAGAACTGGCCCACGCCTTAAGCTCGGGCAAAGTGTCCATCGTGTCGCTCGGGTACGAAGGCGCCAAGCGGGTCAAAGAGCTATGGCCGGACCAGGCTACCATCGTCGGCATATTGCCGCCGTCGTTGGAGACCTTGCTGTACCGACTCAAAGACCGCGGCACTGGGGAGAGCGAGATTGCCCTGAGACTGCGCGAAATCGATCGGGAATCCCCTACGGTGAAGAACTTGGCCGATGCCATTATTGTGAACGACGATTTGGCGGATGCTTATCGCCAGTGGCAAAGACTTCTCAGCAATACTCGCCAATTGGGACAGGATGGGTAAGAGATTTTTACCGGATTCGTACGTGTTTAGGTGCTTTGGTGCATGCCAAGAAGGCATCCGGGATTGGATGAATTCCGGCACATGCGACGTGTGGCTTGCTTATAAGTGGTTCGGTTGCCATGGATGTTCTGCCAAGACAGCACGCAAAGCTGAGAGGGGTGATTGTTCGTGTTGACGCCCCGTCACTAAATCGTTTTGGATTGCGGCAAAAGTGTGTCCTACCGCTTCATAAGCGCAACCGATTTTCCATCCTCCGCCTCACCAAGCTTTCAGCATGCTGGATGCGAAGTAGCCATGTTCATCGTCTACAGCTGGAACTGCTTCTGGGGGACGGCTTACATGTACGACAAAACGTCTGATGTGACAGCGAGACACGCCCCGAGGACCTAGAGACTGGCCCGAACTACCTGGCCCCCGTAGGGTACGTCCTCGCCCGGCCTCTCGCGCCACTCACATCAGGGGCCTGCTACTTGCTCTTGTTGGGGCGGATACTGCCGGACTATTGGTGTCCACGGGTTCATAACTCACTACTTGAGTTTCGCACCCCGCCAACATCCGGTTTTGTCGCCCGGGGAGATACCGCGAATGCGTGCTAGCCCTCACGTTGTCGCCGGTTTCCACTTCTGC
>JAKADJ010000054.1 GCA_021820645.1 Bacillota bacterium | reverse complement strand
CACGTGGCGCAAAAGATCCAAGCGAATACCCGGGCGCTTTATCTCGAAACTCCATCCAACCCCACTCTGACCATTACCGACATGCGTGCCATGGTCACGCTAGCCCACGCGTATAAGCTCTGGACGATCGCCGATAACACCTTTATGTCTCCTTATCTCCAAAAGCCTTTGAGTCTCGGAGTGGACATTGTTATCCATAGTGCGACAAAGTTTTTAGCGGGGCACAGCGATGTCCTGGCTGGAACTGTCATTGTTAAATCCGGCGATCTTGCAAAGCGCTTGGACCAAATCCAGGTTATCTACGGGGGCATCCTCGGGCCCGAAGATAGTTGGCTCACATTACGGGGCTTAAAAACTTTGGCGGTTCGACTGGATCGTTCGCAGGACAATGCTCAACGTTTGGCCCACTTTCTCACGCAACACGACGCGGTCCAAAAGGTTCACTATCCCGGATTGCCGGGTCATCCAGGTCATGGACTCCATCACCGACAGGCCGAGGGGCCCGGTGCCGTATTGTCATTCGAGTTACTCCATCCCCATACCATCGGGGATTTTATCAAACGGCTACGCTATGCGCTTTATGCCGTAAGCCTCGGAGGCGTGGAGACGATCGTCAGCCATCCGGCCACGATGTCACATCAAGCACTAAGCTCCTCAGAGCAACGCGCTATGGGCGTCACGCCAGGACTACTTCGGGTATCGGTCGGGATCGAATCGGCTGAAGATCTCATCGAAGACTTTGGTCAAGCCCTGAACTTCTCTGTCACCAAGGCCGAAACCACCACTCGATAACCCCAGGTCGAGAGCCTGTCATGCAGGTCTCGCTGAGGTTTTCCACATAATACCTGGGACCCGCGGGCATACTGTCCGCGAGTTTAGGCTAGAGGAGGAATCTATCGATGCCACGGGTCGGCGAAGTATTATGGGACGTTCTAGTCGATTGGGGGGTCACGCACGTCTTTGGTTTGCCTGGGGATTCTATCGACCCCTTGTTAGACGATCTCCGTAAAGACACCCGATTAACCTTTATTACCGTTCGGCATGAAGAAGCCGCCGCCTTTATGGCGTCCGCGTTTGCCAAAAAGACCGGCCGCCTGGGCGTCTGCATGGGCACCGCCGGTCCCGGTGCTATCCATCTCATCAATGGACTTTATGATGCCAAAATGGATCATGCGCCGGTATTGGCCATCACCGGTCAAGTGTCCTTGGGCTGGATTGGCACCGATTATTTTCAAGAAGTCAATATTCTTCGCGTTTTTGATGATGTCGCCCGCTATAATTACCAAGTGTCGGATCCCCGACAGATCGACGTGCTCGCGTCCATGGCCTGCCGGACCGCCTTGGCCGAGCACGGTGTAGCCCACTTAAGTTTCCCGTTTGAAGTCTCTTCGATGAAGACAACCGGTCACATCCGACGCTTTACCGTAGTCCCGCACGCCATCGATGCGGTTCCCACGCAAGCCACGTTGGAGGCTGCAGCCCGTCGCATCAACTCTGCGGAGAAACCCGTGATGCTGGCTGGCCGTGGTGCCCGACCGTATCGGGATGCCGTCCTCGATTTCGCGGAAAAGGCCTTGATTCCTATTGTCAACACGCTCCCGGCTAAAGGGGTCATCCCCGATTCCCATCCGCTGGCCTTGGGCGGCCTTGGTCTCCTCGGCGCCAAACCCGCTCACCGTGCGATGCAAACGTGTGACCTGTGTCTCATGGTCGGTACTTCGTATCCGTATTTAGAGTTTCTTCCCAAACATGCCACGATGATCCAAATCGACTGGGAAGCCAGCCAAATCGGCAAACGTCGTGCCGTCGACGTGGGGTTAGTGGGCAGCGCCGAGCCCACTCTGCGTGCCTTAGCCGATCTCCTGGTAACCCGGAGCCCTGATCCGTTTCTTACTGAGCTCCAACAGGATCGGCGGCACTGGTTGAAAAAAGTGTCAGAACAGGCGGAACGCCGCCCAAAGGTCGATCATCCTATGCACCCCCAATGGGTTGCTGAACGCCTATCCCATCTCGTGGATGAGGATGCCAACATTGCGGTGGATGTCGGCAATTCCTTGGTGTGGATGGCCCGCAATTTTCGGATTCGCAACCAGGGCTGGTTGGTCTCCGCGTGGCTCGGTTCCATGGGGTTCGGATTACCGGCCGCGATGGCGGCTAAAATCGCCGAACCGACGCGACAATCCGTGGCCGTCGTGGGCGACGGCGCTTTTACAATGCTGATGGGGGACTTCGTAACTGCCGTCAGATATCGATGGCCCATTACGGTCGTGATTCTTAACAATAGCCGCTTAGGCATGATCAAGTTTGAACAGGAAGTTCATGGCATGCCAGAGTTTGGCACGCACTTAACCAACCCAAACTTTGCCCAATATGCAGAGGCCTGTGGCGGAAAAGGCTTCACCGTTACGCACCCAGAAGAACTCGATGACGTCTTGAGCCAAGCCCTCCATACCAAAGTACCCAGCATTGTTGATGTCATCACCGATCCCAACGAAAAGCCTCTGCCCCCACGCATTACGGCGGCAGAAGCGGTCGGCTATATGGAGGCCCTATTTAAGGAGACCTTTCCGTAGAAATTAACTGACCGATTGTACTAAAATCAGGGTGTCTCCCGGCTTAATTTCTTCGTGAGCCTTCGGCCCCATATGTGTCGTTCCATCCCGCCAATACCCAATCAAGGTCACGTCTTCCCCAAAGATTTGCCGCACTTGGGACACCTGTTGATTCGCCATCCCGCTGTCCTCGGCAACCAGGACTTCATTTAGCTGGATGCCTTCTTCGTTGAGCATGGCCATAAGAAGATCGTGAGCTACGGGCTTCACCAACATCCGGGCCAAACGGCGACCGGTTCCAATATCAGGCAGGATGACACGTTCCACCCCTAAGGTCTGTAAATAATGAGCCGCTTGAGGGGTCGAAGCCCGCGCCACCACCAAAATATCGGGATTAATGTCGCGTGCACTGAGATAGGCATATAGATTTTGCGCGTCATCCGGCAGGGCTAAGGCTAACCCCCGAGCGGTCTTGAGATTCACGACGGATCCGCCATCTTGGCCCAACCGCTCAATATGAAACGCCATAAATCCCTCTTTGACGATGCGGGTCACCCGATCCCGATCAACGTCTGCCATCACCACGGTTTCCCCTTGATCTCGCAACTCCATCGCTATGCTACGCCCGACCTGGCCCGCACCCAAGACAATAAAGTGTCCTTCCATTCGTGCCACCCGCCTTTTCCAACGCTGCTCCTGATAATAGCCCAGATCGACTTCCACAATAAGAGAGACTAAAATCGACACCCAAAAAATCCACGCCGCGGTACCGACCACCACCAAGATTAGGGTGAACAGAGTCGCTTCCGGAGTCTTGGGATGAATTCCCGCATCGCCCACGGTCGATATCACGACCGCCACGTAGTATAAGGCTAGGAGCCATGGCACATGACTAATCAAATGGAATCCTACAGTGCCGTATAGTGTGACCCCAAGAATCAATGCAGTGCCCCATTGCACACGACGGTACATAGCATGGTCCCCTTTAGGTTCGGTGAGTCGCAACTAGGACCCCTGTCCTCCCCAAAGCCTACCATTTGGCAGGTTCTTCCTCAAGGCTCAAGAAACAAAGTAGTGGAACCGGCTTTTGCCATGGCTGCGTCCTGAACTATTCGCTAGGGTTTTCGTAACGAGTAAATCGGTGAGATCTTCAGCCCTATGGTATGATGAAATCCCAAAAGGAGGTCCTAACCCATGTCGGAATCACAAACACACTTCCTGGCCACAGTCATTGTCACGGACAGCGAGCTCCAGGCCTTAGATCAGTTCATTACCGAACCCGATACCCGCCGGGGGGACATTTTTCGAGGCGAAACCCTCCCGATTTCGGACGCGTATTATCTGGACTGGCTCATTAAGCACGATTTGTTCGAAGGTGTGGTGGTGCAAGTGAGCCTCATGGATAACGAGACCCATAGCTTTCTCGCTGGAACAGGCCGATCTTTATCCCAGTCCCAAGACATTCTCGACGATTTCATCTTCACCTGGGAAGATAAACCCGTAATCCTCCGCGTAGAGACCCCGCCGGCCTAGGGCGCATCACGGATGTGAGGGTTTGGGCCGAGACACATCATATTGGCCCATCATGGTCGGGAACATAATGATATAGGCCAATTGCAGGGCAGAGGCCATCAGGAATGGCCACTCCAGCGATCCGAGACCAATCAGCCATCCCCCAATGGCGGGTCCAATGGCCGCTGGCACACTCCATGACACGGCATTGAGACTACTGGCCAATCCACGCCGTTGGTCTCGCACCAGTCCCATGCTGAATGCCTGCCTGGCGCCCACAGAACCTCGGTTTACGATGGATCGCACCACGTAAAGCACCGCCGCAATCCAGAAGCTTGGCATAAATGGAATCGCCACCAGGAGGCCGACACCGAGTAGCCGTGGCAACACAATCGACCGAATCAACCCGACTTTCTCGGACATCTTGCCGATCAGCAACGAAGAGAATCCGGTCAGAAAGAATGTGACCGCATACACCGGACCAATCTCGGCCGGGCCCACTCCGAATCGTAAGTTAAACCAATAGGGCAACAGTGGGGCCACCAAACCCACCCCCAGTGAATTCACCATGTTCACCACGACGAGGAGTCCCAGTGCCCGATTCTCCCGTTTGGTAACATTGGCTTCTTCCCGCACTTCGCTGGGGACACTCGAAGGGGCGGTGCGGGTCGGCCGGGTTTCTTTAAGCACTCCTATTTGCACCAGATTAATGATCGCGACCAATACGTTCAGGATAAACAACGGAATGTAACGTTCGGGGCCTACCACGCCCGGCAACAGATTAGGCAAAAACGCCGCCATCAGGGAACCAATGCCCATTCCCCAAAATTGTAATCCCGCATTAAAACTAAACACCGAACCGCGTCGACGATTGGATATCGACTGAGCTAACCAAGCTTGCTCTGCGGGTGCGAATGGCCCCGATGATCCGTTCGCCCCCCGCCCAAACCCAAACAGCGCCGCGGTGAGCACCAGAACCCAAACGCTCGGAAAAAGAATGATGGCCAACGTCCCTAAAATCAACCCCCCTTCATACACCAAGAGAAAGAGACGGCGTCCAATGCGATCGCTCGCCGTGCCGACTAATAGGCTCAGTAAGGCTCCCGCCAATCCCCCCGCCATCAATAAGAGTCCTACTTCGGGTGCACTCCAGTGACGCAGTTTGAGGTACAGCGTGAAGTCTACCCCCAATGCTCCTTGCGCAATACTACGCAAGAATCGTGCCACAATCAGTTGGCGTGCTACGGGATCGAGCGATGTCCATCCTTTTCGTGTATACGGAGCCGGATCCTTGGTCATTGGGGCATCCTCTTCTTTCGTCGCGTGAATTCTTGGGTCATTCGTCGCAAGAGTTCTGTCAGGGCCTCGATGTCAGGGCCCGAAAACGTCTGCGTCATCCCCAACACGCGTTGCTCAAATTGTTCGACCGCGATGCTTAAAACCTCGCGACCACGATCTGAAATAGCGACCCTGACCACTCGCTGATCTTTCTCCGGGCTATAACGGGTAATATAGCCACGGGACGCTAACTTATCTAACATTTGCGTCACCCCGGAAGACGAAATGTTGAGGCGTTGTGCCAATTCGGACACTGTGGGATCGGTACCCCCGAGTTTCATCATAAGCCGCAGTTGGGGCCTCGACAGGTCACCATATTGACCTCCCAACGCATCCTGTAGAGTAATCAAAACATCGACAATAGGGCTTTTTGCGACCATTTGCATCACCATCCCGGTTGGTTTTCTGCCCGATGCTATTCATAGCCTTCATACTACCACGGATCACCAGTATATAATTCACTAACTTAACTAAATAGGCGACCGTCGCGCATGAGTGGAGCCACGGGATCGTAGAGAGAGACATTTGTCGGGCCTTAAGTGTTACACTCGACAGCGATAGGTCGGACACCTTTTGCTTCGATACGATGAATGCCCAGGACGGCATCCAGTTCCAGCACGCCGGCCTCCCATGACGGAGTCATCCTCTACAAAAGACGATATCCTTACCCTATCGGTGGCCATGGAGCAGCACGGAGTCACCGATCGGAAAAAGAGAGCCGTGAGCACTGGACACTCTAGACCCCATAGGGGTCAACCCCGGTGACCACGCTAAAGCGAGAGAGGAGATCAGCTATTGCCATATGCGCTAGAACTACTGTTCGATTCGGCCACAGCGATGGCGGTCAGCGCCTTATCGGGCCTCCTACAAGAAGGTCGGACGAATCAGGATCGGCTGCAAGACCCAGCATCGCCCCACCTTTCGTTGCTGGTCGCGGATTCTCTCGACCTCTCTGCAATCGCTACCGTCGCGGCCTCTATACCGATGCCTATTTCGGATGGGGTCCAACTCGGTCCTATCGCCGCCTTTACGTCACCCGCTTACGTCTTGTATTTGACCGTGGAAGAAATTCCCGAGCTCCGCGCCTTTCAGCGGCGACTGTTCCAGCGACTGTCTGGCACGGCCAAAGGCATCTGGGACTACTACACGCCTGACGCCTGGATTCCTCACGTCACGATATCTCAGGGCACTCCCATAGGGCCGGAACGGCTACGTACACTAGAGCGTCTCAGTCCGATACCCAATGCCCAATTCACCGAATTCCTAGTGGTCGAGTTCGCTCGCACCCAACGACAGGAACACCGGCGAATTCCTATCCATAGGCTGCTCCCCGAAGAGATCGCCCACGAAGAGGTCCTATGGCGACGCTTTGATCAAGACTTGACTTCAGGCGCGTACTTTGATGCCCATGAAGCCATCGAGGAGCTATGGCGCCGCGACCGCGATCCCCGCCAACAATCCGCGATTTGGATTGCCGCCGCTTTTGTTCATTGGTCAAAAGGTACGCTGTCAGGTGCCCAAAAGCTTCTCATTAAACTCACCCGGGATGCGGCGCATCGACCCGATCCCCTGATGCCCGTGGTAGAGCGATGGATGGCGGCTTTAGCCGAGAACCTCCCCAATCCAGGCATCACGCCCACCGAACGAAAAATCTTGGTCCGCTGGGCGCGTTATCACACCTGACGATCTTATTGGTGGATGCCTATCTTGTCCAAAATAAATGCATATTCGGCAGCCGCCTCTTTGAGTCGATTATACCGTCCCGAGGATCCCCCGTGTCCCGCACCCATATGGGTCTTGAGCAGCAAGGTATTGCTATCCGTCTTGGTGTCGCGTAACCGGGCCACCCACTTGGCAGGCTCCCAATAAGCCACCCGTGGGTCGTTGAGCCCCGTCAAGACCAACATATGGGGATAGGCTTTCGCTTCCACATTGTCGTACGGGCTATAGGATTTCATGTACCAGTAGAATTCGGGATCGGCAGGATTGCCCCATTCATCCCACTCTAAGCTCGTCAAGGGTATCGTCGCATCACTCATCGTGTTCATGACATCCACGAAAGGAACCCCCGGCACCACCACCCGAAAGAGTTCCGGTGCGAGGTTAACGATAGCCCCCATTAAAAGGCCGCCGGCGCTCCGGCCTTGCGCAGCGAGACGGTCCGATGCCGTGTAGCCGCGATGAATTAGGTCTCGCGCGGCGTCTACAAAATCGGTGAAGGTGTTTTTCTTAGCGAGAAACTTCCCGTTCTCATACCAGGTGTAGCCCATCTCAGCCCCCCCTCGTACATGTGCTACGACGTACACAATGCCCCGATCCAAGAGCGGGAGGCGGGTGCCACTAAAGGTGGGATCCATACTCATGCCGTACGAGCCATACCCATAGAGAATTAAGGGTGCGGGTCCGCGGTCCAGCGCACCCTCTTTGTACACCACCGACAAAGGAATGGGGGTCCCATCGGTGGCTTTCGCCCACAGGCGTTCCTGGTGATACAGCGCCGGTTCATACGCGCCGGGAACCGTCTTGGCTTTGAGGAATTGCAGCGTTCCACTAAGAAGGTTTAGGCCCAAGGTGTGCTCTGGGGTCAGAAACGACTCGTACGTGATGAGCGCTTCTTCGGTGTCGTAGCTACGGTTGGTCCATACATCCACGGTGTAAATCGGCTCGTCCCACGACAGTTTGTGCAAATTCCCGTCTCGGTAGGTCCAAATTTGGGTTAATCCCTCTTGACGGCCCGCAATTACCAACGCATCTCGGAATGGATAGACGGCTTGCAAGTATCGCGTGTCGTCGTAAGGAATCAGTTCTTCACGAGCCGACGGATCTGCAACAGGACATTCCATCAGGCGAAAATTTTTCGCGCCTTGGTTAGTAAGAATGAGGAACCGATCGCCCCAATGTTCCACGTCATACTTAATCCCCGGCCGCCGGGCATCGAACAGTTGCAAGCCGGCTTGAGGATTGTTCAAGTCGATGAAATATGCCTCATCGGTCTCTTTATTTTCGGACTTCAGCCAAAGATACTGACCACTGCGAGACTTCCCGATACCAATCGAAAAGGTCACATCTTTCTCTTCATACAGCAGGGAATCCATGGTGCTCCCTAACTGATGACGCCAGAGTTGATAGGGTCGCTGAGTCTCGTCAACCTTGGTGTAATATAAATACTCCCCGGTTTTGTCCCATTCCAGGCTCGCATGTAAAAATACCCCGGAAACTTGATCGGGTAGCAATTCTCCGGTGGTTAGGTTCCGAACAAACAGTGTATAGCGGTCAGTCCCATCACGATTTTCCAGGTAGGCGAGCTGTTGATGATCATCACTGGTGCGAATCACCGTCACACTCAAAAAATCGCTTCCGGTTGCCAGCACATTCAAATCTAAAAGAATTTCTTCAGGCGCCGATTCTAGCGCTTGACGATCTTGAGCCCGTTTACGCGCGTATATCGGATACTGTTTATCCCGTTCCATCCGCGAGTAATAGTAGTACGGTCCGTCTTGAACGGGTACCCCGGCTTCATCAGCCGGTACCCGAGCCACCATTTCTTGATATAGTGTATCGGTCAGAGGGCCGAGCGGCTTCATGACTTCGTCATAGTACCGATTTTCCGCTTCAAGGTACGCAATCACCTCGGGCTTTTCAGCACCCCTTAACCAATAATAGTCATCCTGACGTACATCACCATGCATCGTATGCGGGTGAGAGTGCTTGGCTGCGATCGGTGGTCTCATAAATCCTCCTACCGGGTCACGGGAACCCTCCCGCCACCCTATGTTTACCTGCCCTAGTTTTTCGCTATGTTCGGCGAGGAATCCTGCTGCCTAACAAAAATACTCCAAAGAGACCCCCATGAAAAGGAGCCCATCGGTGAGCATGAACCCCGCCGTCGTGGACGCATATATGCGTCTCGTTCGAGGACGACCTACCCGATAGGGTCGTGGTGTTTCAGAGGGTAACCGGATCGATGGATAAAATGTTTCCCAATTCCCATCGCGCTTCCTGCATGTCCTGGGTATGACCGAAGCTATGCGCGGACACCAGCACAATGAGGTTCACGAACATCGCTAAAAATCTACCCATTTGCCAGGCCTGCTGGTCTATCGGCCCATAGGCATCGCGAAAGATTTTCTGTCCCGAGGCCGGCAAGAACCCGATCGGAAACAGGAAGTCCGTGGCCGGGAGCCCTACATGGCAATCGCCCCAATCGATCACGCCCGACAAGACCCCGGTCCCGTCGATCAGGACATTTTTAAAGTTTAGATCCCCATGTACAACACACGCCT
Organism: Bacillota bacterium; assembly: GCA_021820645.1. The sequence continues at coordinate 1,222 of JAKADJ010000054.1, read as the reverse complement.
CATCGAGGGTCGCACCACATCCTTCAATCCGGCGAGCTTCGCAGAGAAAGGGTGTCTCATCACTGACCAATCCCAACCGTTTCGCGTCCTCCAGCCACCGGTAAAAACGCGGCAAGCGCACGCCGAGGTCTAACCGCCCGAGAGTCGGAGGACCCGCCCCAGAGGCTTCACCGAATTCCGGCGATAATTGGTGCAGACCTTTTAAAAAGGATGCCAACGGTGCCGCCGACCGCACGCGGTCGGTAAGCGAAAGGGATTGGCTGGCCACCGGACTTCCTGGCACGGGCGCATAGCCAAAGAAAGGGTATGGGTAGGCATCACTCGGCTTCCCTACCCATAAAGGATTGGGTATCGGCAACGGAACACGTGTCGCTAAATGGGGCAGAACCGCTATCTCCCGTTGGATAAGCGGGATAGCAACGCGGCGCCGCGGGAAGCGAAACAACCATCGACCCACGGCGTACACCCAATTGTCCCAACCTTCGCCGACGAGGGACACCGTCGGATCCTCCACCAGCTTTGGAAATTGCGCGCTCACAAGTTGAGTCGCCAATTCCGGCGACATCGCGATATCCGATGCCCATTCCCGATCGATGGCTATTCCTCCTCGCCACGCGTTAGAAGAATACGGCGCTTTTGGTTAGCACCATTGCTCGAGTCTTGCCCCACTACTTGACCTGCAAGGTTACCGTTCGTCCCGAGGGTTCACCGACCTTTTGCACCGCCGTTCCGGTCGCCACCACTTCCATGACATCTTCAGATCGATGGATAATTTCGATATTCACATTCACCACCGCGTCCGCATGGAGCGCATCCGCTTCAGCTTTCATGCGCTGCAAAGATAATTCACGCGCCGTATACATGAGTTGGGTTAATTGTCCCAGTTCGCCTCGTTGTAAACCCTTAAATGCCGTAGCTATGCCACCGCTGATGCCCATGCTCATCACACTATTCCCTAACACAAATCCGAGCGGGCGGTAGCCACTATCGGTAATGAGCCAAAAGTCCATCGCCGACAGATTACTCGTTGCAGCACCCGCCTGGTGCTGCTGTAACCCATTAAGTTCTTTAACGACATCATCCATCGACGTCAACGGGTTATTCCCTCCGAATCCAAATGCCACATCCGTACCCTCCTATATATTCAATAGTTCGTCTTGCCAAGCTATTCTCACACCATAGCAAGCCTACCCCTAGATGTAAAGAAAGACCCGCCTGGTCG
>JAKADJ010000053.1 GCA_021820645.1 Bacillota bacterium | reverse complement strand
GGGTATTTTGATCCCACCTTGCAGATGAGACCGCAGGCCAGCTATGCTAACATCTCTCTTCCCCGAGAGGTGTTAGCATACACAGTAACTCAGTGGTGGAAGGGCTCGCGACGTTCAAATGGGATAAGTCCTTAATCGAAAGGTTTCCCAACAGTGCCGCCGCCACGGTAGACATCAACTCCGCGGCATTCGAACCGATCGCCTCGGCTCCTTTTATCCGCCCTCCTGCATCGGTGTACACAATCAGCGAAGGGGGGATATCATCCAATAGCGAGGCATAGAACCAAGGCGACTTGTCCTCTGCCAGATACGGGAACCGGGTGCGACTCCCTACTCGTGCCACTTCGGGATCGGTATAGATGGCTTCAACCATCGGGCCACCTCCCTCAGTCGTCAGCCCAAGAGCGTCCCGCATGGCTAAACGTCCCTCCTTCCAGGCTTTGCTTGCGAAAAGTGGTCTTCCCGCAGCATCACCCACAGCGTACACGCCATCCACCGAAGTGCGTCCTGTCGGGCCCACTTTAAAAAATCCTGCATCGTCTAATATAAAACCCATGGATTCCAGTGTGTCCCGGGGCCAGGTGGGCGTGCGCCCGGTCGCTAAGAGAACATGCGGGTAGTCCTCAACCCCCCAGTCCTCACCAAAACTCCAATGCAATCGTACTGTATCATGCTCAATAGCTTCGAGGCGCACCACGCGACGCTGGACATGCAAAAAGACACCTTGCTTCTGGATCGATTCGATCAGCAGACGCCGAATGGAGTGATGATAGTCCGGCAATACGTCGTGATCAGAGGTGTAAAGATGGACCTTGACTCCGAAATTCGAAAATAGCGAGGCCGCTTCCAATCCAGTAGCGCCCGCCCCTACAATCGCCAGCGTCCGGGGGAGCGTCTTTAATGTCCTAAAGATGCGAGGGGCCCATACGCGTTCTCCGTCGGGGATGAAGCCTGGAATCACTCGCTGGCCGGATCCGGTAGCGATCACTAATACGTCGCCGTTTATGCGGATTTTTGTCCTGTCCGTCTCCACAGTTCTTGGTGCTACTAGGTTCGCGCGTTCAGAAATCACTCGAGCCGCTTGTAGCGCCTTTTTCGCCCGAACGATTCCCGATCGTACGCGACGGTCCTGATCACCCATAATGGTAGCCCAAGCAGTGGGATCCCATCTCGCATCTCCCTGCTTCGCTCTTTTAATCGTGCTGGCCGCACGAATTAGCACTTTACTGGGCACTAAACTGTGGTTTAATGCGTTGCCTCCTAGGCCATCAGGATCCACCAGCGTTACAGAGTGGCCATGGCACAGTGCTTCGCTTGCCGCGGCCTGGCCCCCGGGTCCGGCGCCCAATATGACAATCTCCACCGTTTTAACCTCCTTGGCCGACGTTTTGTACCCATTGCCCCAACACCCATTCGTTGATGGGACCATCCACGCGGTGCCCTCCTATAAAAACCACAGGCACGGTCTTTATGGCCAAGACGCCGGTGAGGGTGGGGATGGCATCTAGCATCACGGCTGTGCTGGTAATCTGGCGATTGATTAGGGCCATCCCATGGGCGAGGCGAACCGCCTCCGCGCATCGTGGTCATCCCGGCGTGGTCAAAACGGCCAAATACAGCGGGGATTGGATTGTCCAGAGATTCTCTTCAGTCAAGGGCGACAAGAGCCGTCGGCGTCGACCTATGGCGGCGGCCAGCGTTTCAAAAACCCGACGTTCGTGGCCTTGAGGCATCCCTGCAAACCATAGGCGCGGTCTCTCTTCACCTGCCGACAAGCCCCAGTGCAACAACGATGACGGATACCAGTCCCAAGGTGGATTCCAGGGCAATTCTGGTAGGTAGTGGACCTCCATTGGGTCTTGAGGTAAGACGCTCGAGTCGCTAGGGGCATTCTTGTCGTTGACCACGGTCACATGTATCGCCCATCCTGCTGCAGCGTTCATAAAACCCTTCTTCCATCTTATGCATCGCTTGCGTCTGTCTTTAGCGAGCGACCTGTCCCGTCCACGCCATCATGCCTCCAGTCATATTATAGACATCGAATCCCAATTTCTTCAGTTGGCGTGCCGCCATTAAACTGCGCGACCCCGATCGACACACTGTTACCACCCTGCGGTCAGTGGGAATTTCGGCTGTGCGCCGCCCGAGTTCTCCCAAGGGGATTAATTGGGCGCCGGGTATATGTCCGCCGCGAAACTCCCCTGTCGTGCGCACATCAAGAATAAATGGGGGTGCGTCCTGATTCATCTGAGCCACCACATCTTTAGCTAAAATTTCGGGAACTTTTACGCCGAATCCAAACATATTCGAGACCTCCTTCAGTCAGCTACCCTATTGATACCCCTATGGGTATATTGTGTCAAGACAAACTGTTGCGCCCCTAGCGTTCGAGCCCGATGTGACCGAAGATTTGCGGTATAAATCCCCCCACCAGATCACGCTGTCCTCCGCCTTTCACTAAGATTCCCTATTGCCCTCACCCCCTAAACCGTTACAATGAGATTTACTACAGTCGACAAGGCGGTGTTTCATGGGTTACCAACGACCACCCTTGCCCAAGTGTCCGCAATGCGATCGCATCGTTCGTGCTGGGGATATCTTCTGTCGGCATTGCGGTTTTAGGTTAGAGGCGTCCGCCAAAGGACGACGCGGTCCCCGACGAATTGCTTATGTCGCTGCGGTAATCGGAACAGCAGCGGCGAGCGGGATCGTCATTTTTCATGCGGTTAACGCTCCCTTGGCTGCCGGCCCTCAACTCGTAAAACGCGCGCAAAGCGTGACCGCCCCTCAGCCCACTGCGACGTCCGCGGTGGGTGCTACGCAATCGGCTTCCCCACCATCACCGAGCAACACCGCGACGTCGTGGTCACGTCGGACCGTCAGCGCCCACGCCGTGGGATTTTCGCTACAGTTGCCGAGCAACTGGGTAGAAAGTACGAACTCGACCCCGGATCATTGGATCTGGACGGCTCCGAGTGGTCCCGGAAAAGTCGTACTGGCCGTAAGAAGCTACCAGAATCCGAATGCCACTGAAAGTTTGGGGCCCAACGCCTACGGTACGCCCATCACATCGGCCAATGGAGTCTCATCCCAACAACTCGACGTTAAGTGGTCCCCTCATCACTGGCTATGGGTGACCATGCAGGTTCCGAAGAGTCAAATATCCGATCTAGGGACCATTGCCCGAAGCGTTAACATTACGTAAAATGGTGGCACTGACCTAACTCTCGTTTAAACCGGTTGCAGGGGCTGATAGGGCACTTTAGGACGCACTATATGGTTAGGTCCCCTGGTCGCACTTCTCCTCCCGCGAGTACGATGCCCATGATGCCGGTTTTTCGAATGATGCGACTGTCTCGAGCCCGATCGACTACGTGAGCTAAGAGCCCCGATTGGAATGCATCAATTTGCTCGCAGGGATACAAGACGTGGACCACGGCACTTCCCCCGATTGAAGGCGCAAAAACCTGTTGCAAGAAGCCGAGGACAGTCTGAATGATTCGCAAAGAGTCCGGATATTTATTGTTGTGATGACACTGGAGGTCCGTAATTAGTGGGTAGTAATCGTCCCATATTAAATGTCTCAAAAACTGTAAGATAGCAGTAATCCCTCATGGCATGAGTTCGCCGATTATGTCGCGAATAACCATGGGATGCAGTACAATCGTTATTAGCAGATTCCGCTCGGTTATTACGTTGGGATCGAGCATACGAGGAGGCATGGCCATGCAATGGTCAGAAGTCCGTGAACGATTCCCGAACCAGTTTGTGTTGGTCAAGGAGTTGTCGTCTCATATTGAAGGCGACATGGTATTGATCGATGAGATGGCTGTCGTCCGGACCGTCCCTGACGAAGACGCAACAAAAACTCTGATGCAATGTAAAGACACGATGTTTGTGTATCACACATCTAATGACTCCGCGGTTATTGGATTGCGCCGGAGACCGGGATTACGGGGCATCCTTCGTGCACATTGACAAGTCGCAAGGACTCCTTTTGGCAACCCTAAATATCACTTATAACGGCCGAACTAAAACGATTGACCGCATGGCAATTGACACGGGGGCGGAACACACCATCATTGTTTCCGATGCGGTTAACGACCTTGGGATTGCTTATAAAAATGGTGACCGTATTAACCGTTCAGAAGGGATTGGTGGTGCCGACTACGCATTTGAAAAAACCGTTGAACAAGCTGAGTTCTGCGGATTCAGGATGAATCACATGGCCATCGACTTCGGACAAATTGATTGGGATGTTAACGGCCTTATCGGACTAGATATCCTCGTAGCTGGAAGCTTTGTTATCGATCTGTATTCCATGGAGATCTACCGGAAACTCAACCAATGACTAAGCACCTTACCGCCACACTCTTCATCTAAAATGGTAAAGACCAAAGGCGAGGATCAGAGTATCAACGGTTTAGATGGCTCATACATTAGGTCCAACATATGGTGGAGTCTGCATAATCATGCGCCGGTGGAAACGCCTAAATCTTAATCAATTGGGGAGAAGTCTGCCATGCCAGCTTGACGATAAGATGTTGCAAGAGGGGAGATAAATAGGTGCCGGATTAGGAAACATTACGACTGTCGTCACGAAGGTGGACTCGAGGAACATTGTTCATATATCTTGTGTAAACGGTGACCTGCGTTAATGCAATGGATTGACGAACGGACAACACGAACGCAGGAGGACCAAACTACAGTTTTCATCGAAAGTTGATGCTTCACGGTGGCGCCCACGCCGGGTCCGGTGAGACGTCGAATCTTATCCAGCCACAGTTTACTGAAGGTGTGAGTCCCGCTAGAATTGACCGCCAATACCGTCCCACTACGGGTATCTATGGCTTTCCTTCTTTTACGAGGAGCCCGTACATAAATTGATATTGCGGACGAGAGCGTGCGTCGCAGGGTCGGCAAATTTCGGGCCGGCGATGGCTTCTCAGGACTCAAAATGGTAATGTAGCCGGCGGGCTAGGGGAACGGACATGTAGATGAGGTATTTTCCTCGCGGATTCTTCTCATTGAGCCGCGCTCGCGGCTCTCAAATTGGCAATTGTACAGATCTCTCCTGTGTGCTGTTGGAGGCATCTGCCTTAATTTTCGAACCGTCGAGGGCGCGCCCAAGCGAAACCCCACCATTCCCAAATCCACGGAAAACAGCACAATCTGGGCCATCCATCCCGGAATGGTCTCGACATAACGCTTACGGAAGTCCGCAATGACACTATGTTTCGGCTGTTCCATCCGGGCTCACCACATCATGGCGAGGTCGTCCCGACACGCCGCGTTAATCCGCCGCGAGCTGAACCGTTGGGTCATGTAGCCATAGCTCAATAATTTGCGAAGAATTTTCGGAGGATACGCAGGGGCGCCCGCCCCCGCCGAATGAAACGTCGCTTCGATGGCCGACAGATCCATCGAATCCCCGGGCTATATCCCCTCGGGGGAGCCACTCGTCGATGCACGGTGGCAACAAGAACTCATGATTCCGGGGAACACTGGCGCGAAATTGAATCGGGAACCCTCCCATGGACCTCACTCATGCAATTTTAGATTCGACATGACGCTCGCAAAATCCTAAGGCAGGAACAAACCGAAGACCGCTCGGTCCAAGACAGCATGCACAACTTTTGCGACGGAGAAGGTCTCAGGAATTTCTGGACAGACTCCTCAGCCTTTGTATTATTCGCTTAGCCGACCTCGCGGTTACCGCCCTGCTGCAACAGATACATCTTATGATACAGTCCTTCTAATGCGAGTAATTCTTGATGGGTACCCCGTTCCACGACTTCTCCATGATTGAGCACGAGAATCAAGTCGGCATCCTGAATGGTGGAAAGCCGATGAGCGATCGCGATGGTGGTCCGCCCATGCCGCATTTTTTCTAACGCGGCTTGAATGGCTTCTTCGGTCTCGGTATCTACACTGGCGGTAGCCTCGTCTAGCACCAGAATTTTAGGGTCCATGGCCATGGTGCGGGCAAAAGAAATCAGCTGTCGTTGCCCTGTCGAGAGCGTCGCGCCACGCTCCCCAATAGGCGACGCGTACGCGTCAGGCAATCGCTGAATGAATCCATCTGCCTGTACGAAACGGGCCGCAGCTTCCACTTGATCAGGGCCGATGCCTTCTTCTCCTAGGCGAATATTGGAGGTAATGTCCCCCACAAAGAGAAAGGGATCTTGGAGCACCAAGCCGATTTTACGACGCAATTCTTGGTTGTCAAAGGTACGTAGATCGGCCCCATCAATCAAGATGCGGCCACGGTCGACCGGGTAAAAGCGCATTAAGAGGTTGACTATAGAACTTTTGCCACTCCCGGTATGGCCGACAATGGCCACGGTCTGTCCCGGTTCTGCCGTAAAACCCACGTGCTTAAGGACATCGGTCCTCCCATCGTAAGAGAACGACACGTCCTCGAAGGTAATGCGTCCGTGGGATATTGCCGGATTGTCATTGCCTTCCTGACGCGGGCCAAGACCCGGGTTGTCTAGGATCTGAAACACACGCTCTGCGGACACCATGGCTTGCTGAAAGAAGTTCATGCGCTGCAACATGCCGTTCACCGGTTCGAAAAAGCGACTAAGGTAGGTGACAAACGCGTACAACACCCCAATATTGATGAAGTGGGAAAAAGAACGCATGCCAAAATACCACAATACCAACATTAAGACCAGGAGGTAGACCACATCCATTAGGGGCCTTAACATGAGGCCATTGATTTGGATATTGCGGAACCGCGCCCTCCGATAGGATTCATTAATCGCACCAAATTCCCGACGTAGCCGTGGTTCCTGGCGCATCGACTGAATTATCGGCATCCCTTGTAAGGATTCGTTGAGTTTGGCGTTAAGCAGCGAGAGCCGCTGACGGGTGGTATGAAAGATGGGGCTACTGACCTTGCCATAGAGATACATCACACCCAGCACGATAGGAATGAGGATGAGGCAGTAGAGAGCCAGCGTTGCATCGAGCGCAAACATTGCAATGAGAATGCCCGCTAGCACCGTAACGTTTTGCACGAAACTGGATAACACGGTCATGAACATATCTAAGATGGCCTGAGTGTCATTGGTAATACGCGAGACCAAGACGCCGACCGGCGTCCGATCGAAGAATGCCAAGGCCAGTTCCTGAATCTTATCAAAGAGCTCCACTCGAAGTCGTTGGATGATATCTAGTGCGAGAATTTGAAACAACAATAGCTGGAAGATATTGAGGACCGAGGTCGCCACCACAAGCCCCAAATAGGCTGCTCCCAGTTCCACTAGGATTCCAGTCGGGAAATGTCGGGGAATGAGGTAGCGATCGATAAAGATTTTGATCAGGATGGGCTGGAACACGTCCGTACCGGTCGCAGCCAGAAGGATCAGGATTGACAGCCCCACTTTCCAGCGATGGGGTATCATATACCGCAACAGGCGTAAGAACACCCCACGGGCTCTCGGACTCTTTTGATACTCTAAGTTTTCCATACTCACGATCCGATCCCCCCAGCTTCGACCAAGGATTCTAACTGTTGGCGTTGATACATATCTCGATATCGGCCGTTGTACTCTAAAAGGTCCTGATGGGTGCCCTGCTCGACAATCTTCCCATCCTCTAACACGATAATCTGGTCCGCGTGTTCCACGGCACTTAAACGGTGGGTGGCAATGAGCGTGGTTCTTCCCTGACGATTCCGTTTCAATGCATCCAAAATCGCCGCTTCGGTGCGGGCGTCGACGGCTGACAAGGTATCATCTAAGACCAAAATCTCGGCTTCTTGCAAGAGGGCTCGGGCTATCGAAATACGTTGCTTTTGTCCCCCCGATAACGTTACACCGCGTTCCCCAACGAGGGTAGCGTACCCGTCCTCAAAGTTCCGAATATCCTGATCCACCTCGGCCAGCCGAGCCACCTCAATTATCTCCTGGTCCGAGGCGTCGACGCGCGCAAATGCAATGTTTTCGGCTACCGAGGCAGAAAACAAAAAATCGTCTTGCGGCGCATAAGCCAGACTCTGTCGGAGTGCATCGAGCGTTACCGCATAAATGGACGTACCGCCAATGGTGATGTCGCCGTCTTGGATGTCAAACTCCCGTAACAAGAGGCGCAGTAGCGTGGTCTTTCCAGAACCAGTGCGCCCTACGATCCCTAAGGTTTCTCCCTGACGGACCGTCAGATTGATGTTTCGCAGGACTGCCCCTGCCGTGGTATCTGGATACCGAAATTCCCGTATTTGATACACGAGATCCCCGCTCGGAACCTCTGTCCAGGCATCGGGACGGTCTTCGATAGTGGGCGCGATACCCAATAAGGTGCTCACCCGATCATAAGAGGCCCGGCCCCGTTCCACAATGTTGAAGAAAAATCCGAACGCCAGCATAGGCCATATCAGCTGACCTAAATACAGGGTGAAAGTGGTAAGTTGTCCTAAGTTCATCGCATGGTGCACGACAAAGAGAGCCCCGACCGCAATCGATAAGAAGTAGGAGAGCCCAATAATCACCGAAATGGTGGGATCGAACAAGGAATCAATGCGGGCCACCGCCACGTTCTTGGCCACCACGTCTTGGGATAAGGCGACAAAATTTTTTCGTTCCCACGCCTCTTGGCCAAATGAGCGCACCACCCGGATCCCTGAAATGTATTCTTGAACCCGGTCGTTAATATCCGAAAACGCCGCTTGAGCTAACATGAATCGCGAATGTAACGCTTTCCCAAATTGCGACACCGCATAGGCCATTAGGGGGAGCGGCAACAGGGATACAATCGTGAGCTTCCAGCTCAAGGTAATGGCCATCGTTGCAATCACGACTACACCGGTGGTAATCGAATCCACCAGGGTGAGGACCCCGTCCCCAGCCGTCTCTTGAATCGCCGACACGTCGTTGGTGGCATGCGCCATCAAATCGCCAATGCGTTCTCGGTGATAAAATTGGGGCGACATCAGGGTAAAATGGTGATATAGCCGTGCCCGTAGCTCCGTGCCGAGCCGAATGGAACCCCCATAGAGCAATACGCGCCACCAATAGCGGAGTCCATAGGTGGTCAGCGCCGTAATCAGAATGGCTAGCACAGCATAGACCAGATGGGTCCGGGTCAGCGTCTTAGTTTGCAATTCATTAATAACAATACCGACCACTTGAGGAGGAATTAAGGAGAGCAATGCCACGACAATCAGGATCACAATGCCCCCCAAGTATTTTTTTCGATGCTCTTTGAAGAACCACATTAAATCGCGAAAAACGCGCACAGATGCCTCCCATTCCTCATGTAGACGCCAAACAAACGGAGACCGTGAGGTTCCCTCACGATGGTTTGCCTTCGGATCGACCCGAATTTGGTCAGAAGGATACAAAGACGGTTTGCGGCCTGCCCCATTTGCGAGACACACGAAAGTATTCCATCATTTCACGCATTGCAGAGAAAATTCCTAGACGAGAATACCACAACTGGGCGTATAAAATCACGCCAAAATAAGAAAGAGGATTGTTTCGGGGTTCTGTCGCAGCCGCACCCTCCGATCCAGCCCGTGGCATCCGCTACCATGTCATCACAAACGATCCGACAAAATTAAGGTCTGTCGTTGACATGGATGCGGATACGAGTCGTTAGACTGTATCCTTCGCCCAAAAAGAGCCGCACTTTCCCGGTCCGATCCTCTTATGCAAGCCCACGTGTTCTTCCCGATAATTTCGCAAACCAATATTTTTACCCGGAATCCATGCGCCTCCCAGGGTTCCCCACCGCACAAAAGGTGCAAAAAGGAGAATGGCCAAGCGCATTCCCGGTCGCGAGAAAGAATCCGCTCGGCCAAACACTAATAAGTATCACGCCAGGTGTTGCCACCCAGGTCGGACTATTGCCAATGGCGTACGGATCCTACAGGCATCCGTTGATCTTGTCGATCGCGTCGTCGCTGCGTTCGAATCTGGCGTAGGCTGCGAAGGTCATGGCGGCGAAGCCACTCTACAGTCTCCCATCCCAATGCAGTGGCTAATAGGAGGAGGGGCAACAACAACACGCCGACCGTGGTAATCGAATGCAGCGCGCTAATCCATTGCCAATTCACCAAGTCCCAGTGCCCGATACTAAAAACGGTCACTCCGCTCACTAAAAACGCAGCACTCACAATGCTCACCATGGCATAGGGGGTCTTTTGAGTTCGTAAACGATCCCCTTGCCAGCATACGTAAAGCACCACTAACAGAGGGAGCACAAACTCCACGATCGATACCACCGCACTACTGACCGGACCTCCGGGTCCGAGTGTGCCTAGTGCCGCAGCTAGGCCGGCCACCGCCCCAGCGTAGACGAGAAGCCGACCGTTCGTCACCCCGGCCACGACACCCGAAATCCGGGAATTCAGGGATAGCCCGGGCTCCGCCATAATCGCGACGACGGTCACCACAATTATCCAGAGCAGCGCATAGATTGGATTGTTAAGGGTCATTCCCGCGGCAAACAAAAGTGGAATGGCTCCCCATATCCGCCACCCCAAGCGTTGGGACCTAACCGGAGATTGGTAGGCTCGTGCAATTTCTTCGGGATCTCCCAGGCTTTGCATGGCTAAATCATGGGCATTTTGGGGATCCACGCCGTCTTTAATGAGATCCTCCACTTTCATATTTAGATGGGCTAGAAGTTCGCGACGCACCTCCGCAGCACGCTGGTTCGACACGAGCGAACGGGTTGCCTGTTCTAAAAACTCAAACTGGGTCACTGACCACCCCTCCTTGCTGCATGACATGGTTCACTCCTTTGGCAAATCGCTCCCAGCCCGCTTCTTCCTGTCGCAGTTGGCGTCGTCCGCGATCCGTCAAGTGATAGATGCGCACTGCGCGTTGGCCGTCTTCATGCTGCCAGTCGCCCTCGATCAAGCCTTTTTGCTCGAGGTTATGCAACAAAGGGTAGAGAGTTCCCTCTTTTAGCTCTAGGGCCCCCTCGGAAGTTTG
>JAKADJ010000052.1 GCA_021820645.1 Bacillota bacterium | reverse complement strand
GTGCGAAGGTCCAATACTTCAATCGAAACCCCCGCGCTTTGGAACTCATCGGCCACCTTTTCGGCCAAGTTCACCATCGCCCCCCACGCGATGAGGGTCAAATCGGTACCTTCTCGAGCCACCCGTGCCTTCCCAATGGGGACCGTGTAACGGCCTTCAGGTACTTCCATACGGCCCAGGCGATAGCATCGGATAGGCTCCAAAAAGATCACGGGATCAGGATCCTCAATGGCCGCATATAAAAGCCCTTTGGCATCATAAGGTGTGCTCGGGACCACAACCTTCAACCCAGGTGTATGGGTAAGATAGGCCTCCGCCGAGTCGGCATGTTGCTCTGGTGCCCGAATCCCTCCACCGTATGGCATGCGAAGGGTGAGCGGCACCGTCACCTGTCCCAACGATCGAGCCCTGAGTCGCCCGGCATGCGAAAACAATTGATCCAAACCAGGGTATAAAAATCCCATAAACTGCACTTCGGCAATGGGCCTCATCCCCCCCACGGCGAGTCCAATGGCGGTGCCGATGATCCCAGATTCTGCCAACGGAGTATCCATCACCCGCTCGCCACCAAATTTATCGTAAAGTCCTTCTGAAACCCGAAACACGCCTCCATTTTTCCCCACATCTTCACCCATCAAGAGCACCCGTGAGTCTTGAGCAAAGATTTCATGCAAGGCGGTATTGAGCGCCTGCACCATGTTTTGTTCAGCCACTACCGGCCACCCCCTTCAAATTCCTGGAGTTGCTGCACCAATCGCGGCGGCATGGCGGCATAGACATGTTCAAACATTTCTACCGGTTTGACAGGCGGCATGGCCTCGGCGGCTTCGACGGCTTGATTCACCCATGCTTGTGCAGTCTCCCGCACCTTTTCTAAGTCGGCGGGCAAAAGGATCCCCTTTTGGTGCAAGTAGGTGCCCAGGCGCACAATGGGATCGCGGTCGCCACGCCACGACACCACTTCCTCGGCATCACGGTATCGGGTGGGATCGTCCGCAGTTGTGTGCGGACCGAGTCGGTAGGTTAATGCCTCGATCAGGGTCGGGCCTTGTCCCGCTAGGGCGCGTTCGCGTGCCTCTTTCACCACCTGATATACGGCCAGCGCGTCATTCCCATCGACCCGCACTCCCCAAATCCCGTAAGCCTCGGCTTTCTGCGCCAAAGTAGCCGAAGCCGTTTGGCGGGATACCGGGATGGAAATTGCCCATCCGTTGTTCTGGCACAAGAAGATCACCGGCGCTTTAAACACCCCGGCAAAGTTCAATGCCTCATGAAAATCCCCTTCCGAGGTTCCTCCATCCCCAAAATAGGCGATGGCGATGGCCTCTTCGCCCTGCATTCGAGCCGCCATCGCCAACCCCACCGCATGGGGCAAGTGGGTCGAAATGGGAATGGACGAAGGCAGTGCCCGCACATCACCGGCTAGACTTCCAGCCCGGCCCATCGCGAAAAGAATCACGTTTTCAAAAGGGACCCCATGGACATACAACGCCCCATGGTCACGATATGATGGTGCCATCCAATCTTTTTTCGATAGGGCATGGGCCGATGCAATCTCGGTGGCCTCTTGACCTAAGGAAGGGGGGAAGGTTCCCACACGGCCCTGACGTTGTAAATTCAAGGCTTTTTCATCAAAGGTCCGCAATAACACCATATCCTGATAAATTTTTAAAGCGAGTGCATCGGGGACCGTATTGGGTGCACTACTCTCGTCACCCATCACTCGATAGATTGGCCAAGATTCCAAAATCACCGCTCCTTTGAACGAGGATTTTTTTCGGAACGCAGATCGTTTATTCTACAGCGAAGCAAATTACCTCATATTCCCACGTCGCATTCCATGGTACCACTTGGATTGGTATTCGACCATGCACCGTCCAACAGTATGTTATAATGCGGGCGAAAAGAGGCGAAGTACGATGCGAGCTGGTTTAGAGCCCCCCATGTCATCGACGGTATCGACCGTTGTAACCGACGACATGGTCGCCACGCTAGGCGGCAGCAAGATTCATCCAGTCTTAGCCACAATCCGTATGATCGAATGGATGGAGTGGGCCGGGCGCACCCTGATTGTGCCCTATCTCGAAGACGATGAAGATGCCGTAGGATATCGCATCGATGTTGTACACCAACGTCCCACCAGAGTCGGCGAAGAGTTTTTTGCCACCGCCGAGTTGGTTGGAATAGAAGGTAACCGCATCATTACCAAAGTATGGGCTCAAAATCGGCGTGGGACGATTGGGCAAGGCACCTTTATCCAAGTGCTCTTGCCCAAATCCCAGCTTCAGAGCATGATCGACGACCTCTAGGCATAAGCGAATGCCTAGCCAACAAACTGCAAGCAAAGTCCTCCCGGAGCAATCAGCATGTCGCCGTCTAACTCATAGCCGCGAGATTTTAAGTAGGCTTCAAATTCCTGGTAGTGGTCTACCTTGACCGCAATGTGATCGGGTAACCGAGGGGTTGCCCGTTCCCCAATGCCGCCTTGGTCAGCCCCCACTGGGAAGACGGCCAACGTGGTCCCCCCAGGTAAGGCATAAAGCCCGCGAGTCTCAGTTCCTCGCCGAGTCAGACCGAGTACCTCGGTCAAGAATTTCCCCAGTTCAGCGGGGTCTGTCACTCGCACCGCAATATGGTCAACGCCACCAATTTTCGGAGATTCCATTCCCTATCCCTCCTACCTCGATGATTTCCAACCGTAGTGCCCATGGAGATCTCATCCACCTGGACTATCTTACCGGAGATTGTCTTGGTGTAGAGCAGAAATCCACCGCAGGACGAAAAAAAGCGACCCCTCACCGGGATCGCCCGCTGCCGGGTCGGTTATTCCTCTTCGGTGAACCACTCTCGCGTCACGTCAAACCACTCGTCGCGACGCTCGTCTTGTTCGCGGTTGTCGTTCGCTGCATCATTCATGTCGCACACCTCCTGGTTTCTCCGTCGGAATTTCTTCCATTGTGTGCGAAGTCCAGAGGTTCTACCACGTAATGATGGCGAATTGTTGCTAGACTCTGGCGAAACGTCGAGATTCCATGGTGAGTGGCGGACAGTCGTCCTGACTTAACGCGCCAGTGATGGCGAATGGTAGCCATCACCTTATCGGCCCACGAAAGGTCTTGCCCAAGACTTAAAAGCGCCACATTGAGCCCGATCGCGGTGATTTTGCGTAATCCACTAGGGTCTTTCCCATTCAGCCCCATCGCATCTCGTAGTCCATGCGCTACCAAAAGTCTCAATTCATCCTGTTCACGCGATGACTCCATGTTGACACCATAAGCCCACCCCATTTGGATTCCCCAGTTTAAGCAGATCATCGAGAGTCCTGACAGCGTTAACCCAATCCCCAGCGGTCCCAAGGCAGCCCCTGCCAATGCCTCCAGGTATAACCAATGCCTCCAATGTGCCCGGAGTTGACTCACCTTGCTCTCCACGGATGCCGTCGGCATTAATGCCACTTCCGCACAGCGATAGACATCGAACCCCTGCTGTCGATACGCGGTCCAAATTTTCTCGGGATGGGAATATCGCACCATGAGGGCCATCGACCGCCGTCCAACCTGATCTAATGACGTACTGTACCAACCGCATGATTTTCTGCGCAAGATGCGCCTCCTCCTACTGCACGGCTGGTGTACGATATGGCATGATCCCAAAAAGTGTGCTCCGGAGGAGACAGCACACGGGCAGTGATAAAACGGTTAGAATGAACAGTGAGGTGATTGTCATGGGTTTTGGTCCCAAGGCTCCTGATCCGCAAAGTGGAGCCCAAGCCGTGGTAGACGTCGTCACCACGTTGTATCCCGAGCATAGTACCCCGGGCTGTGTTTCCGTGCTGAAAAGTCTTGCGCAAACGCTATTGTCGGCGAAGGCCGCCCTATCTTTTGAGACGATGGCTAAGTTTCTCGACGATCCCGATTGGCGACAAGATATTTTAGCCCGGGTGTCTCACCCAGACCCGCGTTGGGACCAATGGGCTGGGCAATCCATTGTGCCTGATAGCTTGGACCCCGAATTCGCATGGCTCTTACGGGATCGATTAAATACACTCCGGGACGAGCCCTAGGGCCCGACGCACGCATGGATGGACCCTGACCGCTTCTTTAGATCCGACCAATCGCGGATAGCAGTGCATCCAAGTCCTCTTCGGTGTTAAACAGCGCCCACGCAATCCGCATCGCATGCTGCTCAGGAACTGGCTTGACATAGACATGCTTTTGCCACAGGGCTTCAGCAATGTCGGCTCCATGACGAGCACTCACCACCGTCATCAAGGCCGTATTACGCATCATCGGATCGGGCGGCAACAAAGGCGTCAAATCAGGAATCTCCGCGAGGCGGGATCGAGCCTCATCGGCCAATCCTCGCTGATACGTTGCTTGATGAAGAAACCCTTCTTCTTCGTAATAGTCCCAGGTAAGAGCCCATCCAATCACACGCGGCCAACTACGGGTGCCGAATTCTAACGCCGTACCGTGCTGAACATCGGGCACAAACGGAGCGTTGGTCAAGGCGTCGACGTTCATGGTG
Organism: Bacillota bacterium; assembly: GCA_021820645.1. Next base: position 6,529 of record JAKADJ010000052.1, on the reverse strand, counting down.
CCTTCGACGGCCCATGCGGTAAAGAGATCCTGGAGCCGGCCCTTACGCACCCACAGGCCAGCCCAACCAGCCGGCGCCATCATCCATTTGTGTCCACAAAACACATAAAAGTCGGCACCGGTCGCTTGCGGGTCTACGACGATATTGCCCAGGGCCTGGGCTCCATCGACCAGGAATCGGCAACGTGGATAGTGCCCAATCTCTTCGGCGATAGCGGACACCGGAAGCTCCCAGCCTGTGACATGGGACACATGGCTCAAAATTACGAGGCGGGTCTTGGGTGTGAGCAGTTCTTCTATCGCCCGCACGATCCCTAATGCATGACCTAAGGGCGCCACTTTGATCCGTAAGCCGAACCGCCGGGCAACCGCCGACACCGCATATAAAACGGCGCCATGCTCTTGATCTGTGGTAATAATTTCGTCGCCAGGCTGAAAGTCGATGCCCCACAGCACATTCAAAATACCCGCACTATTATTTTCGGTAAGCGACACCGTGCCGCCGGGAAAATTTTGCTCTAAGCGATGGGCAAAATGCCGTGCTTCCTCGCGGGCTCCAAGGTAAAACGGCACATGGCCCGGTCCCACTTCGGCCCACTCGAGTTCCTGGGCTGTGGTGGCCGCTAATACCGAGGTGGGCGTCGGGCCAAGCGTCCCCGTATTTAAGTAAGTGTGACTCAGTGCCGCCGGTACTAAGACTTTGAGGTCATGTCCAAACACGGTATAACTCCCCTTGTAGTTTTATTGATGTTCCCGGCACTCGATTCTGTGCTCCCTACGTCAAGGTTAACGTGGTCGCCACGCTACCAGCTCGCGGAGCCCGGAACTCGATGGTGATAACGGTCCCCGGGGTTGCTTTCACGACCCAGGTCGCGTGCCCCCGTTGACTATGAGGCGGCCCGTAGGTGCCCTGGTCGCCATATCCGTCGAGATGCCCAAGTTCTTTCGGTGACGCCCCTTCAATCAGTTCGGCCCCGTCCAAATGCGCTGTCAGGGCCGGTACCCCAAGCTGCCGACCCTTCTCGGTGCTCGACGTGGGTAAGTACCCCTGGTTGATGACCTCCGCCAAAACACGATAGGTGCCGGGCGCGACCGCTTGGGCCGTAACCGAGCCGAGCTTTAACCGTGGTAAGGCTAATCCCAGCCGTTCCAAAAACGCGGACACCCGTTCACACTCCCGCGGCAAAAATCTCGGCGGAGGGTTTTGCACTAAGAACTTCGGATTCAGGCCGCCGATTTCTACCGGTCCCAGGTCGGGGTGTTGAAAGCTCTGCCAGGGAAAGAAGCCATCGGTAATCTCTTCCTGATCCACAAAAGCCAGAATTTTTCGCAGGTCTTCTCGATCTTGTTCCATGGTTAAGGTCATCAAATGAGACACCCCGTGCTCCGCGTACCCTCGTGCTCCCGCAGCACGCGCCAAATCCCAAATCTCAACGGTAAATCCCAACACACCCATATGGTCATACATCCAGTCATCCGCGGCTCCCGGCATCAACACTTTTTCGTGGCCACTGGCAAAAGCCGCATAATTGGAACGGGCAAAATATCCGCTGACCTTTTCGCCGACTTCCGCCATCCGCGTAAATAGTTCACGATCGGTTTCGGAGAGCACCGTGTCCGGCCCGGTCGAGGGCTGACGCAGGATGACACCACCGGAGGTATGGAGCGCGACATACCCGGCGATATTAGGATGCGCCTCCACAAATTTGGCAAGCCCGTAGAGTTCGGGTTCGGAGAGGGGAAAGGGTCCGGCCCCGGACTGCCCACTTTCTCCTGCCCAGCGCACGGGAAAGTTGCGGTTAAAATCCATCCCTTCACGGCGCGATAATTTCATGTGTGCAAACGCGGGCATCTCGCCCGAGTGTACGGTGCGATCGATCCGTCCCTCTACAAAGACGTGATAATAGGCGCCGCCCATTTCTCCAGGTTCCCGAGGACGCATCGCCCGTGAGTCCAATTCGTCGATTGCATAGCCCCCATCCTCACTGGGCACCCGCATCGATAAGATATGACCATTCCCATCCACGTCGGCCGGAATCCACCCATGAGGAGGCGATGAATAGGGATAGAGGCGCGGACTCGAACGCACCCGGCCGGGGGTCGTCATATAGAGTTCCGCCCCATCAACCGCCAATCGAGGCACGACATACACCGTCCGTGTTGTCAGTAAATGGGTCAAGTCAGGACGTTGTCCATAGTTCTTCAGCAGGTGTTGGATAAAGAACATCGCCACCGCATTGCCGGCGACTTCTCCCGCGTGAATATTGGCGTCCACCAGTAATGCAGGCTTATTTAAATCATTCCCGGTTCGTTTGTCTCCCAGAATGACTAGAGGCAGTTGTCGTCCCTCACGGCTGGTGGTGAGCATATCAAGCGTCATGAGTTCCGGAAATTCCTCTTGCCACGCACGTAGGGCATTCCACATCTCATCATAGGTCCAATATTGGGCGGTCATCCCATTCCTCCTCCGCTGCATTTACCTCATTCTTTCTCCCAATGGTCTTGAAATTCCTGCCTCCGGTCAGAAAAGTTGGCGCCACCGGCATATCTTGTTCGTGAGCCCTTGCCACCCCAATCGCAGCCAACCCGAACCCGAATAGGGTGCGAGGCCCCCCGATCCCAGTCTAGAATAGTTGGCAGAGTGCAGTCGCCCATCCAAGATGATAGAATCACAGTAGCGTGTCGGGTTTACGTCCCTCTAGCACTGGTTGGGAATTCGTAAATCGTCGTGACGGACCATCTCTTTGACCTAAATTTTCCCAAGGGAGCATACCACAACATGATACGAATCGGCTGTCATCTTAGTATCGCCAAAGGATTTGAGAAAGCGGTGATGATCGCGCCGGAACTTGGTGCCTCCTGCTTTCAATATTTCACCAAAAACCCACGAGGTTTTCGCGGGGCCAAACAGTTGGATCGGGTGGACGCTGCCCGCGGCGTGGCGAAGATGAAGGAGCTAGATTTGGTCGCTATCGGCCACGCTCCTTATCTCATCAACTTAGCGACTCCCGAAGAGGAACTCTTCACCCTGTCCGTTGACGCGCTGGTCCAAGATTTGGTGATCGCCGAAGCCCGGGGCACCTACGGAGTCGTCGTACACTGCGGAAAGCATAAGGGGCAAGGTGAAGACTACGGGATCGAACGGATGCACCACGCGTTAAAGGCGGTCTTAGAGAAAAATACGACCGAGAACGTGCAAATCCTCATCGAAAACACAGCCGGTCAGGGCTCGGAGGTAGGCTACACCTTGGACCAGTTGCTTGCCATTGTGGAACCCTTCGATCCGAGTCAAGTCGGGATCTGCTTTGACACCCAACACGCATTTGCCGCGGGCCTCCTCGAACCTGGGCACCCCAAGGACTTCCCGGGGTTCCATCATCCAGAATTCATGACTCGCCTTAAAGCCATTCATCTGAACGACAGTAAAATTCCGTATGCGGGAAAGAAAGACCGTCATCAACTGATTGGTCAAGGTGAGATGGGGGCCGAGATGCTCCAGGAGATCCTCAATGATCCCCGGTTGCAAAACGTTCCATTTTACTTGGAAACCCCTGTCGACGACGAACGCCAATACGCAGCAGAAATCGTTGCCTGTCGAAATCTAGTGGGATAGCAGGAACTTCGACTTTCGTGTCGAATTTTTGTCACCGATGGTTGAACACGAGTCATTGGAGGAGTCTAACATTAGCGCCCGCGCCTTAGTGATTTATAACCCGGCCGCCGGGAACGGCAAAGCCGAACGCTTGTATCAGGAGTTAAAGCCCACGCTTGAGGGGCTCGGGATCGCTGTTGAGCGTACCCAACGTCCGGGACACGCCACGGAACTCGCGAGCCGCGTGGCGTCGGACACCGATCTCACTGTGATTTCACTGGGCGGTGACGGAACTCACCACGAGGTGATTAATGGCCTTATGCCTACAGCCGGGCCAATTTTCGCGGTCCTTCCCGCCGGTACCGGCAATGACCTGGTCCGGATGCTGCAGTATCCTCAAGGGGCCGCCGCCATGTTAGACACGGCGTTGCACGGATCCGTCAAAGCCTTTGATATTGGCCAGGCCGGCGAGCACTATTTTTTGACAGTGGCTGGGGTAGGATTTGACGCCGAAGTGGCGGGATGGGTCAATCAGCGCAAGAAGCAGGGTAACGGCACCTGGGTATTCATTCGGGGCATCTTATCTAATCTCTTCGGTTACCGCAGTGCGTCCCTCGAGGTGAAGTTATCCGCGGCCACCCGCAGTGAAAAAACCTTTATGCTGGCCGCCGGTAATACACAATATTACGCCGGCGGAATGAAAATTTGCCCGCATGCGTCTCCCTTCGACGGACGATTTGAGATTATCTGGGTCGAGGCCATCTCACCGTTCGGAGTCCTCCCACTCTTGGCCAAGGTGTTTCGCGGCACCCATGTCAATCATCCCAAAGTCAAAGTGCTGTCCGCTCCGGAGCTTACGGTGACGGGGCCCGATCGGTTGTGGGTCCATGCCGACGGGGAACTCATCGGCCATCTTCCCATCACTATCCGCACGATTCCGCACGGGATTAGAATCCGCACGGGAGGCTAGCAGGACCCAATGGCAACTTGGCCGAAACACCTGGCTCCGTTCCTCTGGGGAGCTGCCACCTCTAGTCATCAAATTGAAGGATTTACGCATAACGACTGGACCCGATGGGAGAAAGCCGGGCATATCGCCGACCACAAAGAGTCGGGGCATGCGACCGACCACTTCCGGAATCCCGACCCGGATCTTCAATTATTTCAGCAAATGGGCTGGAACGCATATCGACTGTCATTGGAATGGAGTCGTATTGAGCCTTCGCCCGGAGACATTTCGGCCGCCGCGATTGCGCAATATCGACACATTCTTCATGCCTTGAAACAACTCGGCATGGAGCCTGTGGTGACTTTACATCACTTCACCCTACCGACCTGGTTCGCAGACCGGGGAGGATTTTTCGCACGAGATGCCGAGACTTATTTCTTAAACTATGTATCCCGTGTGGTCACGGAATTCCGTGACCTGGTCTCCCTCTGGGTCACGATTAATGAACCCATGATCTATGCGGTAATGGGCTATGGCCAAGGAATATGGCCGCCTGGTCACTCTAGCCTCATCCAGACGTGGAAAATGGCACACCGTTTGGCCGCCATTCACCGCAAAACCTATGCGCGTATCAAGGCCTTGTCCCCGAATTCGATGGTCGGATTGGCCCATCATCTGGCATTCTTCCAACCATACCACCGGTACTCGTGGAGCGATCACGCACTCACCCGCTTCATTGACTCCGAGTTCAACTGGCGAATTGTCGATGAGGTCAACACCCACCAAGACTTCTTGGGCCTCAATTATTACACCCGGCAATGGATCAAGACCGCTCGGGGCCTTAGCCCGATTTCGGCCAAACCCGGCGCTCCAGTCACGGACATGGGTTGGGAAATCTATCCTGACGGACTTTACCACCTGTTGATGCGGGCCAGTCGTTACCAAAAACCCATTCTCATCACAGAAAATGGCATCGCTACAATGGATGACGCACGACGCCAGCAATTCTTGCTAGATCACCTTGACCGAGTGGCCCGTGCGCAACACGATGGCGCCGAGATCCGCGGCTATTTGCATTGGGCGGCCTTAGACAACTTTGAATGGGCCGAAGGCTATCGTCCTCGATTTGGCCTGATAGCCGTGGACTATGACAGCCTCAAGCGCACCCCAAGAGATAGCGCGCTGCTATATCGCGACATTATCGCGGCAAACCGAACCCACAGCGGGATGATTACCGTACCGAGAGCACCTCAATCACCGGTTTGAGATCCCGAAAACAGAGGAGCCACTCGGATTCATCCAATCGCTGATGGGCATAAAATTCTTGAATCTCGTGCACCGTAATCACGGGCTGCCACCCAATGGCTTGCTCAAACTCTGCGGTGAGGTCTTGCCGTGTCGTGCTCGGCATCGGCTTACGAGCAAGATCGACACGTAAATTGATTAAGGCTTCGATGTCTAAAAACTCCGGACGTGTTGCAACCTGATCCAAAAGTCCCTTGTCTGATAGGATTTTCGTGGCCTCTTCGACATCCACTTTCCCCACCCGCAGCTGACGCTTCAGTTCGTATCCCGCCACACGCACCGGAAACCATTCTTGGGGCCACTGCGCGATCGCCTTCATGACCTGTTGGCGTAGTGCGCTTTCCTCGGTCTCCAACACCTTAATTTGGCGTTTGACCCCGCCCAATCGACCCACCGTTTCGGCCAGATCGCGTCCAATATTAGGTCCCTGCATGGTGTAATCCATCCTCTCCACTTCTCTCTTTCTACATAGATAAGCAGGCGATTACGATTTCATGCCAGGTTGTACATAGCCAGAAGCGTCTTGGTCCATGCTAGGGTACTGGGAAACCCCACATGAGAAAGGATGATTCCATTGGTCCATAAAGTTCTGACGTTTCTCCTATTGCTATTCCCGTGGTTCGGTCACACCGCGCAAAGCAAACCCGCTCCGGTAATCCGCCAAGCCGTAACCACCCACAAGGT
>JAKADJ010000051.1 GCA_021820645.1 Bacillota bacterium | reverse complement strand
TTGGTGATCACGGAGACTGGCAATGAACGGCTCACCATGGTATCGAAAGAGTTTCGCACCATTGAGGGATAATTCTCGAACCAACCCAAGCTCCTATCTCGATGAGAGGATGCTCATTCGGGCGCGCAACGTGGTAATCGTAGGGGATGTGGAGGTCTTCTAGGATCCTGCGGATATCGAGAAAGTTAAGGCGTCCATCGTCACTTTTGCTGTATCGGAGACGCTGCGGGTGGCTCATGGTACGGGTGCCGTCAGTGATTTGAGACACCCCATCCTCACAAGGGCGAGTACTCAGCCATTCGGCTCTGTGTAATCTGAGGTGGGGATTTCCCCAATGCCCCCGAGCGGGACCCGAAAGGTGTCACGTACCACGATTTAATCGGGGACCACATCGCCGGCATAGGTCCGAATCTCTACCGTGTATCCATCGGGATCTTTCACGTAGACACTGGTTCCTTCACCTTGAGCGCCAAAACGCTGACCCAGGTTGTCGTAAGCGATGTCGTGTTGCTTTAACTCATCCACGATGGTGGATAATGAATCGCTCACCTCCACACAGAAGTGGTTAAGGCCGGGCTTCGGATCCTCGGTGACAAAGAGGTCAATGAGAGTGATGCCGAGTCTCACGGACGGGAATGGTACTGTCCCCGCGTAATAGGCATCGAGGCGCACCGTGTCCATGCCTAATAAGTCACGATAAAAAGCGAGAGATGCCTCTAAGCTCTTAACTTCCAGAACAATATGGTCTAACGTTTTAGCGTGCATTTAGGTTCCTTCTTCCTTATCGCATTGTAAGGATTATCTCATTTTAAATTGAAATGCCGACGGGTTACAATGGTGGTTGGTAACAAGTATAGGAACCATCCTCGGGGGATGGCTATCTCTGTAGGAGCGATTAGTTCTTGGAGATAGGACCGTTCCACTTGTCCATCCCGCCGGACAGGTTGTACACATTGCGATAGCCGGCTTCTTGTAACAACTCGGCAGCCTTTGCCGATCGGTTACCGGAACGACATACCACGACCACGGTTCGATCCTTAGGAACCTCCTTCAATCGGTAGACAAGTTGAGTCAACGAAATGTGCTTGGCTCTCGGAATATGGCCCTCGCGATATTCGGAACTTTCGCGGACATCGACAATGACGCCGTTTCCTGATCTAGCGAGGGATTCCACGCGATCCGAAGATAGATGTTTAATCATTTTAGTCCCCTCCCACATACCGTGTGGGGTATATTATATCACGAGTGTAGAACCCATTGGTTAACGGGCCATGTGCGTTCCTCCGATGTCTTAGCGTTATGATTTTTCGGCTGGGAGTCATTGAATAATTCCTAGAGTACCGTCCCCTACTCGTCCTACCCTGGAACGTCATGAAGAGCATGGGCAACGTGCTCATTCATGGGTACGATGAGGTGGATATCGAGATTGTGTGGATGACGGTCGCCGAGGATATTCCCTAGATTCATGCCCCGCTCCAGAAGCTTCTGTCAGAGGTCGCAGACGCATCGCGCGACGGATCGCAACCATTGGCCACCGCCCGCATTACAGTCTGGTTGGAGCGCACTCGGGGGCGATACTGCGTTTATCTCCGAGCACTCGGAGGCACAATGGGTGCCCTGATCACGCCGGAGACGGTAGTCATTAGTGACCCAATTTCAATGCAACATACCCTTGCCGTTGATCCATCACAAAATCCTGATCCCCAATTAAATTACCACTATAATTAGGGGGGCGGAATGAGGAGTCTAATCGTGAGGCCAATATTATGGGACGGGTTTCATGGGGCGTTTGGATGCGTGTGCTAAAAGATGGGAATTTTTACGCAATCATCATACAATGACAAGTGTACGAGACTGAGGGAGGTGGGGGTCAGTGCAGATTAAAGAAATGGAGCACCATCTGTTGTGTCACCTAGTCGCGAACAAAGACGGGGCGTCGCATGACGAGTTGGTGACGATGATGAAGTCTGAACATAATTTATCCGACCATGAAGAATCGCAATTGCGAAAGCATCTAAAACAATGGCACCAAGATTGGGTCGACCGGGGACACATGGTAAATCTCGGGAGCCCATGGTCCCGACTAAGCCCCGACGGGCAATTGACAGCGATGCAAATGATTGAGGCGCAGGGTCCAACTTTCCTCCCATAACAACGGATATCACGATAGCAGAGACGGGGCGAGGCGTAGAATGCCCCGTCTCTACCATTAGGCCGGTAAGCGGTTCTTGACGATAGTTCCTCCCTTAAGGACTAACACCATATTGTCGTGCTGTTGAAGGCGGCTAAGTTCTTTTAAGGGATCCGCCTGAGATACCGTAATATCGGCTAATTTTCCGACCTCAACCGTGCCTAGGCGGTGTTGCCAGCCGAGACAATCGGCGGCAGTCCGGGTGCTGGCTACAATCGCCTCCATGGGTGTCATCCCGATGTCAACCAACAGTTGGAGTTCCTCCAGGTTAGTACCGTGATGCCCCACCCCGCTATCCGTACCCATGGCGATCTTAACGCCTCTACTTTTGGCTTTGGCTATACTGGTCTGGTGAGCCTCAATTACGCGCTTGGTTTTTTCCACGGCATAGGCAGGGACTCGAAGGCCTTCGTCAAATGCCTTCAGCACGGACAAGGGGGCAATGAGGGTGGGAACTAGGTAGGTTCCATGCTGTAGCATCAGGTCAATGGCCTCATCATCGAGATAGATTCCGTGCTCAATCGAATGGAATCCTGCCCGCACCGCATTCTTAATTCCTTCGGCAGCCTGGGCGTGAGCCATCGCCTTAATGCCTCCGTGCATCTGAGCTTCGTCGACGATGGTCTTCAGTTCATCCAATGTAAAGTGTGCATCTTCAGGATTATCGGTGGGGCTGATGACGCCACCTGATGTAGCGACTTTAATGATCTGGGCACCCGCTCGAATCACCTCCCGGACCTTTTTGCGCACGCCTTCGATCCCATCGCAGACCCCATCGACCATCAGGGGATTTTTGAGCGGGTAGCCTAAGAGGGCGGAATGCGCATCCCCGTGTCCTCCGGTGATGGACAGCATGGTGACAGAGATTTGCGTGCGGGGGCCGGCGATTAGCCCTTCATCGAAGGCACGTTGAATCCCGCGGTCAGCACCGCCGGCATCTCGGACCGAGGTAATCCCCGCATCCAGGGTAGCCTTCGCATATTGGGCGGTTTTCAGAATGCGATAGGTAAATGGTGTCGCATAGGGATCTTGGGTGCCAAAGGCCTCGGATGTTACGTGCACATGGCAGTCAATGAACCCAGGGAGAATGGTGGCGGCGTGAAGGTCGATGGCGTCGACCTTATCATCTTGGGGTAACGGAACCTCGGCTTTGGGTCCTACCGCCACAATGGTGTCATCTTTGATGAGGACAGCCGCGTCGGAGATGGGATCACGGCCGGTGCCATCGATCAGGGTCGCGTGATAGAGATAGGTATAGGACATTCGGTGAGCCTCCTTCGGGAGTGGAGAATACTGAGGAGAGTGCTTCGCCAGAAAGTTTCGAAGTTCCTGCTGCCTGGGACGTGCATTGCATCGGGTGGTGGGGTTTTTTGGTGCACACCATTGAGCGCGGAGCAGGAAACGACCTTTTGGGTCGCGAACTCATCGTGAGAACGTCTTCTAAAGGAGCCTTGGACCATGCCGATGTCCTCATATTATCGTGAATTGAGAACCAAGATTGGGACTGATTTGATCTTTAGTCCCAGTGTTGCGGCGGTTATCCGTAACGACAGCGGACACATTTTGTTTGTCCAGAGTGCTGACGACCAACGATGGAGCATTCCGGCCGGGGCGATTGAAATTGGTGAAGCACCAGCCCAAGCCATTCGACGCGAGGTGTGGGAGGAAACGGGACTGAAGGTTCGGCCCTTAACCATTTTGGGGGTGGCGGGAGGGCAAGAGTTTCGCTGGACCTATGCTGATGGGAATCAGGTCGAATATTTAGTTATCGTATTCGAATGTCAGATAGAAGGGGGAAAATTAGACGCGATCGATGGGGAATCGATGGCGTTTCGCTATTTTGACCCCTCTAACCTGCCACCACGACAGTTCCCTTATCCGGACGAATGGTTTCAAAGCCCGGGTGCTCACGTCACTTGGTTCGCTGATCCGACATGATTTTTTGGCAAACCGGATCTTACCGTTGTCCAACAGGATCGTCGTCATATGGGGGAATTTCCGGTCCTTAACCTTGATGTTGGCGGATCGCCACGTCTTCTTGAAGACGGGACAAGAGTCGTTTCACGGTGTCTGAGGTGCTATGCGGGGATATCACCGCCTCGATGGTCCGCGTTAAAGATAGTTCTCGGATGGGAAGGAGTTTGACACCGGGAATCTTGATCTCACTCGAACCGACGATGGCCTCGGATACGACGCTGACACCTACATTGTTGGCGACCATGGCGGTGATGGCTCGTAATGAAGAGAGCTCCATTAAAATCATGAGGCGACCGATTGAGGAGCCGGCATCTTCTAATGCCCGCTCAAAGACGCGCCGGGTACCGGAACCGGGTTCCCGTAAAATCCATTCCAAGTGTTCTAATTCTTTAAGACCGATCGACGCATGAGAGACGAATGGGTGCTGGCGCGATACGATGAGGCCCATGGAATCGCGCCACAATGAAATCTTCTCGACGCGACTGTTCGGTGCTGCGCCTTCGATAATGCCGATATCCACCGTGCCTCTTAGGACTTGTTCGACCACGTTAGTGCTATTCGTCATACTCAAATGAATCCGGGTGTGGGGCGATTCACTACGGAATCTGCCTAACGGCCGTGGCAGATACAGTTCTGAAACCGTATGCGATGCGGCAATGCGAACCTCTGCACTGTGATGCTCGTAAAGTTGGATGGTGCGGACGGTTTTTTGCCACGTGGCCTCCATTTCCTCTGCCATGGTAAAGAGAAGGCGGCCACTCGCTGTCAGTTTCATGCCACGACTGGTCCTAGTAAATAAGACAGCGCCAAGATCTTGTTCCAGACCGGTAATTTGTTGGGACACGGACGATGGGGCTAAATTCAAATGCTGGCTGGCCCGGGTCAATTGTTCCATGCGAGCCACCGTTAAAAACACACCCAGTCGAGAATCCATCAATGGTTACCTCCGTTCGGAACCGACGCAATGGCATTCGGTTCTTCCGAACACACGTATTCGGATTATCTCTTATGATAACCGAGTTGGCGTAATAGCACGCATGGAAGGAGGGAATTGCTCATGAACCTTATTAAAGGATTTACACCGAATTGGTTCACTGTGGGCATGGGTACGGGAATTTTGGCCCTGGATGCATATACTTTGCCGGGAGGACCCTCATGGCTTAAAACTGTGGCGATCGGGATCGCTCTGTTTAATGTCCTGATCGTGACCGGATTGGTGGTTCTCGGAATTTTGAAGGGTATATACGACCGACCCGGAGTGCGCGAGGTTCTCGATCACCCGATTCAATCGATGTTCTTTGGGGCGATTCCGGTGGCTCCGACCACCGTGGTTAATGCGGTATTCGATATGGGTTCGCGGTATGGTGCAGTGACCGCGTATCACGTGGGGGCCATTCTTTGGATGATCAATGTGGTGTTGGCGGTAGTCTCGGGATTTGGGATTCCGTTTTGGATGTTTACGCGCCATGATCATGACCTTTCGCGGATGACCGCTGTATGGCTGATGCCGATTGTTCCGGCTGAGGTAGTCGCAGCCTCAGGCGCGATTCTCCTGCCCCATGTGGCGGTCTTGGCATTCCGCCAAGACCTTTTGATAGGAATTATGGTGCTATGGGCGTTTAGTGTACCGATGGCGTTTTTGATGCTTGGTATTCTATTTATCCGATTAACATTGCATAAATTGCCGCCAGAAGATCTAGCTATTTCGACTTGGATTACGCTCGGCACTTTGGGTACCGGCGTTATGGGCCTGGCAGGCATCGCTCACGACGTGCGATTCGCGTTTCCTCTATTCAATACGGGCATTCAAGGGGCCGCGCTCTTGGGCGCCGTGGTTTTGTGGGGACTAGGACTTTGGTGGATGGGGCAAAGTGTTTTCATTACCCTCTATTATTTACGAACTCGGCGGCTTCGATTCAATTTAGGATGGTGGGGCCTCACGTTTCCGCTTGGAGTGTTCGCAGGTGGCACCGATCTGTTGTATCGTGCTTTGGGAACCGGAATCTTGGGTTGGGCTGCGTGGATATTTTTCATCATGTTGGCGATATTTTGGGTCATGGTTACAGGATTTACTGTAGGGCACTTACGAAGGTTGAGTCGACACGCCGCAGGGGGTGTCGAGAGGACCACGGATCCCATGAAGCGGGTGAGTTAATGGCGGGTGCATTTGTCGAGAACCCTGTGGTCGATAGGTCGGGATAAACGCATGCATCCACCAGGGGTTGTGGTACAATGTGCACAATCTTGTGCACGGGAGGCTTTTCATGCGACGGTTCGCATTTGTGGTTCATCCGCTACGATTTGATGATTTTGCCCGGAAATATCCGATTACCCGCTATCTTCCCCAAGGATTAGTGGAATCAGGATTTAAGGTCATGGGACCGATTATGACGGGACATACGACCGGTGTCGTCTCGCCGACTGGGGAAGAACTGGAGGGATGGCTGATTGGGCTGGCACTGACGCCAAAAATCTTGTTGGAATCTCCCTATGAGTGGGTGTTGCAGAAATTAGAGAAGGCCGGCAGGCTCGCAGAAAAACTCGGGGCGGAGATTCTCGGTCTCGGAGCCTTTACCAAAATTGCGGGAGACCGTGGGGTGTCTTTAGCCGATCGGCTCTCGATTCCGGTCACGACCGGCAATTCTTATACCACGGCCACGGCGGTGGAGGGAAGCTTACGTGCCGCCGAGCGGATGGGAATTAATTTAGACACGGCTCAGGTGGTCGTGATTGGAGCCACGGGGTCGATTGGTGAAGCGTCATGCCATATGCTCGCGCCCCACGTCAAACGGTTGCGGATTGTGGCACGGACTTTGGAAACCTTGACAGATCTAAAGGGACGTTTAAAAGCATCTCATCCTGATCTCGAGGTGACGATCTCGCAAGTGCCGACCGAAGCGGTTCGGGACGCAGATCTCGTCGTGGCGGTGTCCTCCGCGCAAGATTCCTTAATAGAGCCCGAGGACTTAAAGCCTGGGTCGGTGATTACGGACGTGGCGCGGCCGCGCAATATTTCGGCCCAAGTGAGTCGCAAGCGGCCCGATGTCCTGGTGTTGGATGGGGGGGTCATTGAGGTGCCCGGACCCCATGCAGATATGGGGTTCAATTTTGGATTTCCGCCACGCATGGTGGAGGCGTGTATGGCAGAGACCATGATTTTGGCCCTGTCTGGCCGTTTAGAAAACTTCACGTTAGGCAGTCGCATTGAGGTCGATAAAGTGCAGGAAATTCACCGGATGGGACAAGAACAAGGATTTAAGATGGCAGGCTTTCGGCGTTTTGAACGGGCGATTGACGAGAGAGAAATCGACCTCATTCGCCAACGGGCCGAAAAGGTCGGGGACCAAAGTTGGCCCGTGATCCCCGATGCCCCCTTCATTAGTACACCGTAAGATATTGGTCGATTTCCCAGTCATGGACTTGGTGGCGGTACACGTCCCATTCGATGCGCTTGGCCTCGATGTAGCTTTTGCTAATATGTCCACCAAGTGCGTCGAGCATGACCGAGTCGGCTTCCAAGTAATCTAATGCGGCATCGAGATGGGGTGGAAGGTTTTCGATGCCCATTTCATTGCGTTCGGCTTCGTGCATGCGGTAAATATTGCGGGTTACGGGTGCCGGAGCGTCAAGTTTGCGCTTGATTCCATCGAGTCCGGCTTTGATGGTGACGGCTAACGCCAGATAGGGATTACAGGATGGGTCGGGAGATCTTAACTCGATGCGCGTGTGGCTGCCGCGAGCGGCCGGGATTCGGATCATGGGGCTGCGGTTACCCATTGACCACGCGATGTAGACGGGTGCTTCATAGCCCGGTACCAACCGCTTATAGCTATTGACCAGCGGGTTGGTGACTGCGGTATAAGCCTTGGCGTGGTGCATCAGGCCCGCGATGTAACGGAGAGCCAGTTTACTGATCCCGTCGACGTTTTTGGGATCCGAAAAGGCATTGATCTGGCCCTGATACAGGGACTGATGTAAATGAAGGCCGGATCCGTTGATGCCTTGGATGGGTTTGGGCATGAAAGTGGCATGAAAATTATGTTGCATCGCTACCGTTCTGACCACGAAGCGAAAGGTGGCAATGTTATCGGCGGTTTTTAGGGCATCGTCGTATCGAAAATCAATTTCGTGTTGCCCGGGTGCCACCTCGTGATGCGTCGATTCGATTTCAAAGCCCATCTGTTCGAGGGTGAGGACCATTTCCCGTCGGGCATCCTCACCCAGATCGACGGGAGAGAGATCGAAGTATCCGGCTTGGTCGATGGTTTTCGTGGTGGCCATGCCATTGGCATCCCGCGAAAACAAAAAAAATTCGGGCTCGGGACCCACCATGACACGAAACCCTAAACTATGGGCTTCGTCCAGCACGCGTTTTAGCGTCGTGCGGGGACATCCGTCAAAGGGAGAACCGTCAGGATTTTTAATATCGCACATGAGCCGCGCCGTCATACCTTCGCGAGGTTTCCACGGAAAAATGGCCCACGTGTTGGGGTCCGGGGCTAAATACATATCGGATTCTTCGACCCGCACGAAGCCCTCGATCGATGAACCATCAAACATAATCTTACCATCTAGGGCTTGACCGAGCGATTCCACCGGGATGGCTACATTTTTGATGACGCCAAGAATATCCGTAAATTGCAAGCGGACAAACTTCACATTAAATTCCCGCGCTTTGTCCAAGACCTCAAGTTTTGTCACAGTGCGTCCATCCCTCCAATATTTCCCTTCACTGTACCAAATCTCCAAGCAAATAGCGAAACTTTCGGGTATAGCCCCGTCGTGCGACACAAAGGCTAAGCCTAGTTGGCGAGGGGGCGTAATAGTGGCAGAATTGTTCACGTTGTTGTATCGGACTGCCATTTTATATATCGTGGCATTGATGGTATTTCGCCTTATGGGGAAACGGACCTTAGCGAAAATGGGCCCCTTTGATTTCGCTGTCATCATCATGATTGGTGAAGCGGTGGCCATTGGAATGGAGGACACCAAGACACCCCTTATCAATGCGATTGGGATTACCGTGGTGTTGGGCCTTTTGCAGTATCTTTTGACCTGGCTTAATGTACGGTTCAATTGGCTTGAAAAACTGACCCAAGGTGTGCCGTCGCGGCTCGTGTTCCAAGGGCAAGTGGATGAACGCGAACTAAAAAAAGAGCGGGTCTCCCAGGCGGACCTTATGATGGAGCTCCGACAAAAGGACACCGCGCTTAAGGATGTTCAAGAAGCCCACCTGGAACCCACCGGAGAAATCTCCATCTTAAAGCAGTCTAAACCAAAGAATAAGGTATAGAGCGGTTAGTATCCGACAATTTGGTAGCCGCTCTCAACGAGCCGGATCATCGCTTCCCCCGCGGGCTCCATTCGGTATCCACGGGCTGCCAATTCGTCTTTGATACCCAATTGTTCGGCATTGGCCGGACAGATGCCCACCGGAGATTCGGATGCAAACAGATCGTCGAGAGCCGATTTCACGGCTGGGGGAGGGTCTCCCAACAATTTTACGCCGGGGCCAAAGAAATACACTTCCATATCTTGCCCACGATGATCTTTCATTCGTTGAGCCAACCGAATTCCGGCTAAAGCCTTATCGGCTTGATCCGGTCCCGCAGTAATCCAAAACGCAATCTTAGCCATGATGCACCATCCCCTTCTGAGTCGCATGTCTTGGAGTTCAGCATACCACCAAGTGGGATTGGACTCCAATCCCATATAATTTAACATTGCATTTAAATGTGTATTCATGTATATATATGCAATGAGGTGAGCGCATGAACGTGGCGGTGATGGGAGCGACGGGGTATGCAGGGCAAGAGTTGGTACGAAGAATTCAGCGTCGTCCAGGTTGGCGACTGGTTGCGGCCACGGCTCGATCGGAAGTCGGAGAGTCCCTGGGGGATTGGTATGGACGCTCGGAACTCCCAAATGTCTTTGTCTCTCTGGAGGCGGTGGCTGGGTGCCACCCCGATTTGGTATTTAACGCCCTCCCGCATCGGGCGGCGACAACTTGGGTACAGGAACTTGCCTCCCGTGGAATTCGGGTGATTGACCTCTCGGCTGACTTCCGCTTTTCGAGTCGCGATCTCTATGAATCGATCTATGGGGTGCACGAGGCTCCTGATGCGTTAAAGATGTCTACGACGGGTTACGCGGATGATCCGTTCATGGACTACGGCGATGCATCCATTGTCGGTAATCCGGGGTGCTATCCTACGGCTTTTTTTACGTTGATGGGCCCTCTCCGGAGAGCCGGAATCACTTTAGGCCCGTTGATCGTGGATGGCAAGTCCGGAGTGACGGGTGCTGGACGGCGCCCTGAACTATCTTTGTTAATGGCCGAGATGGCGGAGAATGCGGAACCCTATAGTGGGCCTGGGCGTCATCGACATACTGCCGAAATGCAAGCGGCTACGGGAGCCTCGGTGGTTTTTCAGCCTCATTTGATGCCGATGGCACGGGGCATGCTCGTGACCGTGTATTGGACCCAACCGACGATCAGCGCCCATGAGGTTTCGCGACTGTGGCAGGACTTTTATGCCCATAATCCCTTTGTCGAAATCTTATCGAGTGGGAGAGCTCCACGGACGGGACGGGTGCGTGGGACCAATCGGATTGAGATTATGGCGATGGATGATGTCCGGGGCGGGACCATGGTTTTGATCGCTGCTCAAGATAACCTGGGGAAGGGTGCGGCTGGCCAAGCCATACAGCACGCCAACCGATGGATCGGCGAGAGAGAAGATCTGGGGCTTTGTGATTAAAGGGCGGCGATACTTTTGAGACGATGCAATGGGACGAAGGAAAGAGAGGCACAACATGGTGGTCCGCCCAACTCAGGAAGCCGTTATTAGGGAGGATATTGTGGCGTTACCTGGTAATGTGACGTACCCGATTGGCTTT
>JAKADJ010000050.1 GCA_021820645.1 Bacillota bacterium | reverse complement strand
AAGTGAGCCGTAAGAGCGTAGAAAAAAGCCTCTCATTGCTGTGATCACGGGGCGATCCCTGCTCGTGAAGGTTGCCGCTTAGCCGATCTCGGGTGGCGGGTCCATGGGTTCCACCGTAACCCCTGCTTGGTGCCAACAATCGACCGAAGCCAATAAAATTTGGGAGACCTCTCATTTGATGGGAGCTCGTGCTATGCGCCATGCTTACGACAGGGTCTTTGTTGTCTTAGTGCATGATGCCATAGGATACACCGAGCGCCAGTACGAAACTGGCAGCGCTGACCCACACCACGGGAGAGCGATACCGATGCGCCTCTTGGGCGGGCCCACCGGACGTGTGCCTGTGCGCTCCATCATCATGACCAGATTCATGCATCTCGTGGCTCGCCATGTGATGACTGGCCCCCTGGCCAGCAGTGGACATGAGACCATGTTTCAATTTGCGTGCGACAAGCCACCAATTAAACGGATAGGCCACGATCGCCCCCGCCACAAGGGACGCCGACATCATTAACCAGAAGTCGCCGTGTGCGGGATCCGCCGCCCGGGCATCCATCCGCATCCAAAAAACCATAACCAGAGCCATTCCGGTCATGACCCCGTTCATCGAGATCCATTCGGGCATGAACATGGAACGGACCGCCTTGAGGTACGACCCTCCCGCCATATCTTTCATGAATAGCGCTTGAAAGATAAGCCACCCGACCAAAAATCCTGCCGCATATTCTAGGACAATTTCGAGGGTCGGGTCCACCCGAGATAGGAGCCACGGCGTGATCACCGCGATTCCTACGATCCCGACACTGTCGCCCGACACACAATGAAAGGTGGATCCCACAACCTGCTTCCAACGCGGAGCAATATACGCCTCATGAGTGCCGGGCAAGGGTTCCCGCACCGTGAGGACATACATCAAGGCCCCCAAAGGACCCATGAAGGCCACGATCAGCACAAACCCCACGTGCATCGTGAGGTCAATCGGCGCCTGATGCCAATCCGCCACCACGAAGATGACGGACAACCCCGAGAGAATCCACCACAAGATCACCGCGCTGGTCAATTTACTGCCGCCCTCAGCACTGCATTACCCCCCATCGTGATAAGCACCATCATTGCCCAATTAAATGGGATCTCAGTGGCCGTATGCGTGCCCAAAAATTTGCCGGGCGATTCGACTCAACCCGACTCCAACCCACCCGAGATCTGGTGTGTCCAAACAGATGTCTGCCCTCTCACTGCCCGTGCTAGAATCACCGTCCCGCGTCTCCCATATGCATCCCATGATGACTCGCTGACGTCACGCAACGCATCATACGACCGGGAGCCATCCTCACCACGGGATACGATAAGGCCGAGGGAGTGTTGGTCTCCCTCGGCCTCAGGCCTTCGGCTACAAGCGTGTAGCGGGATCCGCCGCCACGTGGAGCACACCCGATTGTTCACTCAAAATCCTCGTCACGGAGGATGCACATCCGTTTCAAGTCATTTCGGGAATGTCTAAGGTGTAGTTCTTTTCACTCATATATCGCACGATCCACCTCTATGTGGTGTTAGGCGACGTCATAACCCGCAGCCTTGACGGCGGCCTTTAAATCATCCACCGATGCGTGGGTCGGGTCGTATGTTACCTCGGCCTCTTTGGCCTCCAAGTGCACCTTGGCTACCTTCACCCCATCGACACCCTTCAGTGCTTCGGTAACCGTTTTGACGCAATGCTCGCAGGTCATTCCGGTAACAGTAAACTGAGTCCGTTCCATTTTTTACACCTCCCTCAATGCGTACTTTAATAGTAACGAGTTCGTGACCACCGTCACCGAGCTCAGCGCCATAGCCGCTCCTGCAATCATGGGGGATAGGACACCGAAAGCTGCCAACGGAATCATGACCACGTTATAAAACAGCGCCCAGAAGAGGTTCTGTCGGACTTTAGCGATGGTCTTTTGGCCCACCGTTAAAGCTTGTAGCACCGCACCCACCTCAGAGCGCATGAGTGTCACCTCGGCGGTTTGGGTAGCCACGTCACTCCCACTAGCCACCGCCATGCCTACAGATGCCCGTGCTAGGGCAGGGGCGTCGTTAATCCCATCGCCGACCATTGCCACGAATTTCCCGGTAGCTTCCGATGATGCGACGAAGGTTGCCTTATCTTGCTGAGAGAGCTCTGCTTGCACCTCGGTTATGCCCACCTCTTGGGCGACCCGTACGGCCGTCGCAAGCCGATCCCCGGTCAACATGACGGAATCGATGTGACGCGCCCGTAATGCCTTGATGGCCATCTTGGCATCGGCACGGATCCGATCGGCAACAACCAAGGCCCCTAGCACCCTATCGCTCTCGGCGAGCCACACAATAGTCCGCCCCGCCTCGGCTTGACTGTCCATTTTGGTGGCGATTTCACCCGGGATCGTGACCCCGTAGGCATCCAACAACTTGGTGTTACCCAAGAGAACGGTTTCCCCGTTCAAAAACCCCACCATACCTTGGCCTTCTTCAGTATAGACATCCTCGACCGGGATGATATCCTTGGCATCAGCCGCACGTAAAATGGCTTGCGCCAACGGGTGACTCGAGGTCTCTTCAAGGGCAGCAGCAAGACCAATGAGACGCGCTTCGGTACCCGCCTCGGCCGCTACCACCTGCTCGAGCTCTGGATGACCTTCAGTAATGGTGCCTGTTTTGTCCAGAGCGACCGTCGTGACACGGGCCACCCGTTCCAACGCCTCCCCATTACGAAATAGCACACCGACTCGCGCTCCGACCCCGCTCCCGACCATTACCGCGGTCGGCGTGGCCAGTCCGAGGGAGCAAGGACAAGCGACCACCAACACCGCTACGGCCCGTAATAAAGCCACCCGCCAATCCCCCATGGCAAAGCCGGTCGCCAGCAAAGTGATGACCGCAATGCCAATCACGATCGGAACAAAGACATTGGCGATCCGATCGGCGAATTGTTGAATCGGGGCTTTGACCGCTTGCGCCTCTTCAACAGCCTGCACAATCTGCGCCAATACGGTATCTCGCCCGACTCGGGTCGCCTCCATCCGGAAGGCTCGGTCTCCCTGGTGCACGGTACCGGCCGCAACGGTCTCCGACACGGTCTTTACTTGCAGCTCGGGCTCCCCGGTCAGCATCGACTCATCAACTAGTGCCTGCCCCGTTTGCACCTGACCATCTACGGGGATATGGTCCCCCGGTCTAATTTCCAGTATTTGTCCTACAGACACCGCCTGCACCGCGACTTCTATGACCTCTCCCGAAGGATCCACCACGCGGGTAGTTTTGGGCCGCAAGGCCAAGAGTTCTTTAATGGCGGCTGACGTTCGTCCCTTGGCTATTGCTTCGAGATACTTTCCAATTAAAATTAAAGTAATGACCGTCGCCGACGTATCGAAATAGAGAGCGGCATGGGCAAACACGCCATAGACCGACACGGTCCAAGCAGCCAGCGTACCCGTCGCCACCAACACATCCATATTGGCGTTGCCGTGACGCACATTTAACCAGGCCCGTCGCGTAAAGGAAAAACCGGGTCCCCACTGCACCACACTGGCCGCACCGAACTCCATCCAGGGATTAGTAAACCACGCCGGGCCTACTCCTAAAAACATGCGAATCATGGCGACCCAGAGCGGCAACGTGAACAGTATCGAAAAGCCGAGTCGGCGCCGCGCCTCACGCGCTTCCATCTCTCGCACGTCCATCTCAACCCCGTCATCCACCAACGACGGCGAGAGTCCCCCTTGCTGCAACGCCTCCATCACGGCGTCGGGCGTACCCACTCCCCGGATCCACTCTACCGTCACGCTGCCCTTGGTAGTGTTGGTTTGCACTCGCACGACACCCTCTAAAGAGTGGGCGATGCGCTCAGCCCGTTCACGGACCGGCGCTTCTTCCAAGCCCGGCACAAGAAAGGTGCGACTTTCGGTACGGACCGCATAACCGGCTTGGCTGACCGCCGTGACGAAGTCCCGCGTGCCCACCGTATCGGCATTAAAGTGCACCTGGGCTTTTTCTAGAGCCAAGTTCACGTTGGCCGTCTCGACTCCAGGAATTTTTTTCAGGGCTTTTTCGACGTGTGCCACACAACTGGCGCAGGTCATCCCGGTGATTTCAAGTTGCATCTCGGCATCCTGTCCGGGTGTCGCGCGCTCTGTCGTCATTGCTTCCGCCATGCGTATCCCTCCTAGCGCCGAATCACTTTACGAATGACCCCGATCAGCTCTTCGATACTCTCCTCACCTTGTCGCTGCTCGATGGCATCGGTGACGCATCCACTAATGTGCGAGCGCAGTAACAGCAGCGACACTTCATCGGCGGCGGCCGTCATCGCGGCGACTTGTTGTAAGATATCGGGACAATAGCGGCCATCCTCCACCATGCGCATAATGCCCTTGACTTGCCCTTCGATGCGCTTTAACCGGGCTTGCAGTTTTTCCTTATCCTGCTCATATTGGTACGTTGTTATCGCTCCCTTACCCATACTCCCTACCTGTATCATAGATCTTCAAAGAAGGATCCGCAACGCTCCATACCCTCGCCTGCAAAATCTTGCGCTGGCCACGGCCGAGGATTCTTTGGGTCCCGCGCTCGTTAACCTCGCCCATGCCCCGATACAGTAGTTCTTTCTGTATAACAATTGTGAAATCTTCTCGGAATACGGTATGATAACGATGGAGGCGATAGGGTGACTGAGGATCAATTGCGAACCGAATATTGGGAAGACAATCGCACCAACCCCCTATTTCCCATTTGGCTGGTATTTAGAGCGATTGGTCATGAGGATGGTCAATGTGATGGTGTGCCCTACACGAGAAAATCGCGGCGCGAAGTACCTTCCATTCTTAAAACCTTGGAAACTTCACCACTAGTTTCCCAATTGGCGAAAGAGTTGGGTATCGAAGAATCCGAGTTACGCGCCACCTTATGGTATGCGGCTTGGGAACTGGAACATATAAAACCTCGAGCGGCTTGGCAGGCGTGGAATCAGCGTGTCGATCAAGCCCCATCTGATGACCGAAGGGAGTCTTAAAGTTGAATAACGATCGCGAGGTATTTTGGGATGCAGAGGACCTTATGCGTCGATTGCGGCGCATTGAAGGGCAAGTCCGCGGCATCCAAACTATGGTCTTGGAAGAAAAATCCTGCCAGGCCGTGCTCATCCAAGTCGCCGCGATCGAAGGGGCCATTAAACAAGTCTCTCGAATTGTCAGTGCCTGTAGTGTAGCGGAACGGGTTACGTCCATCGTGGATCGTCATGACGAGTCCGATGCGATCCGTAAAGCCCTGAAGGAACTCATTAGCTACGGTTAAACACCCATGCTGCCAACTCAACTATTGCCTGGTCTGGCCGCTTCGTCCTGGAGAGTAGGCCAAAGCTCGGTCGGGCTCGTGCCCGAAACTCGTCACTAACCACAAAGTCCCCGCGCCGACCCTCCATGCTTCACGTAGCTAACATTTTGGCAGCAACCGGTTAGTCGGCAGCACTTCGATGACGATGTCCCAGGCTTGCTGGCTCTTATCTTCTTCGGCATACCGGAGCGAATATACACGGTCTGGCCCCCGTTCCAGATCCACGATAAGGGCCGCATGCCTTCGAACGCCAATGATCCGGTTTCCGGTGATGTGAGCGAACGCCCGCATTTCCGGCACCATTGTGTCCTTATCCGCCACAATACGTATTTCGTCTCCCACAGCAGAACCTCTCACGGCGTCGGCAATCCGAACCAAATGGCCGTCCCACGGTAACCCATAGCATAGCAGTTGCACGCCTTCACCTCCCGCGCATCCTTGCAGCCCTCGATCACGTGATTAATTTCACACTATTCTCCCACCATTCTAACAAGTGTCGGCGATTTGCTAAAGCCGCCCTGACGCCATGGTGCCCGGCATCATTTTGGGCTATGCTAGAGAAAGCACGAAGTAGGAGGAATTGCATTGACCCCAACTTTCCACTATACGGTGAGTTTTTTGGAACCCGGCTATCACGTGTACCAGATTCGCCTACATATGACCGATGTCCCTAAGGGTCGTCACACCTTAAGACTTCCCGTGTGGACCCCAGGCGCCTACGAGGTCCAAGATTTTTCGCGCCATCTCTTTGATCTTCACCTCGAGGTCAATCAGGCCTCGATGGATCTGGACCACCAGACCAAAAACCGGTGGGGTTTTGAAACCTTTTCGGATTCGTCGGTCGTCACCCTTAACTATAAGGTATACGCGTTCGAATTAGGGGTCGACACCAGCCATCTCGACGCCAGTCACGCTTATTGGAATGGCGCCCAGCTCTTCTTATGGCTGGATGAGTATCAAAACCTGCCCTATGCGATCAAAGTCCAAGCCCCCTCAGGGTGGAACATCGCCACGGGACTCGATCGTGACCCCGGAGCAGCGAATCAATACCTGGCCAGCAATTACGATGTGCTGATCGACTCCCCGTTTGAGTGCGGCACGCACCAAACCCTGACCTTTACCGTCGATGACAAGCCCCATCAAGTGGTGTTGTGGGGACACGGCAACGAAGACGCCATGCAATTTACCGATGACATCAAACGGATCGTCGAGGCACAGCGTGATATCTTTGGATCCCTTCCCTACGACCACTACACCTTTATTGTCCATTTGGCGGACCGGGGAACCGGAGGGCTCGAGCATCTCAATTCGACAACCTGCGGCGTTTCGCGTTTTTCCTTTAAGCCTCGAAAGTCGTATCGGCGAGTGTTGGGCTTGGTCTCGCATGAATTTTTTCACCTCTGGAACGTCAAACGGATTCACCCCGATATGTTGGGGCCGTTTGACTATAATCAAGAAGTGTACACACACCTCTTGTGGGCGATGGAAGGATTCACCGACTACTATGCCGGGATTGCGCTCCGCCGGTCTGGCCTCTTCTCGGTCTCCGAATACTTAAAGGGGTTGGGCGATAATCTTGAAGCCTACGAGAAGGAACCGGGGCGATTGGTGCAAAGTCTCGCCGAGTCCAGCTTTGACACCTGGATTAAGCTCTACAAACCGGACGAGGACTCCAAGAATCGGACAATCTCCTATTACCTCAAGGGAGACCTCGTGGGGTGCTGTCTCGATCTTGAAATTCGACACCGCACCCAAAATCAATATGCATTGGACGATGTCATCCGTCGCCTTTATACACGCTATGCGGCCAAAGGCATTGGATTCCCCGAATCGGTGTATCAAGAGACGGTGGAGGAAGTCACCGGTAGCTCCTTCCAAGAATTCTTTGACCAGTACATTAACGGCACCGCCCCGATTCCGATTGACACGGTGCTCGGCTATGCGGGGCTTGCCATTTCACGGAGCTACAAAGATGACGACAAGGAAGAGGATCTGAAGACCTCTGACGCGCCATCGGAATCCGTGGCCACGTTGCCCTGGCTGGGAATCGATGCGCGCCTAGTTGAGCAGCGCATCGAAGTCGCCACGGCGTTCGTCTCGGGCCCCGCAGCCTCCCTGCTCCAAGCCAAGGACCAGATCGTCGCGCTCGATGGGTACCAAATTCAAAAGCTCGAGGATCTTCACGAGCGGATACGGCGCAACTACCAGGTTGGAGACGTGGTGACCATCTCACTATTCCGCCGCGGTCAGCTCATGGCCATTCCCGTTGTGTTGGCACCCGCGCCGTTTAATAAGGTGGAAGTTAAACCAATCGCCAATCCTTCTGGAGAACAACAGGCCTTTTTTGAAGCCTGGTTGAAAGCACCTTGGGTGGTATCCGAAGCGAAATAAGCGCCAGGGGTACGGAACCCTCCGCACCCCTGGCTTTATTGTGCCGTAGGATCGCTAGAATCTTGAACCTTGTTGACGGAAGAAGCGAAAGGTCTCCTCGAGTCCAAGCCGAAGGTCCGTTTGCGGTTCCCAACCTAACAACCGGCGTGCCTTACTAATGTCCGGACATCGATTCGTCGGATCGTCGAGCGGCAATGGTCGCGGTTCAATCTTCAAAGGTATTCCCGCGATGTCTGCAACGATCTGGGCAAAGTTTAATATAGTTCGCTCTTCGGGATTCCCGATGTTAATAATTTCGCCGGCAATCCCATCGGTTAGAGCGGCTCGCCAGATCCCTTCAACCTCATCCGACACATAACAAAAACTGCGGGTTTGCTGTCCCGTCCCGTATATCGTAAG
Organism: Bacillota bacterium; assembly: GCA_021820645.1. Next base: position 3,113 of record JAKADJ010000050.1, on the reverse strand, counting down.
AGCCTGCCCATTGAGAGCCTGACGCACAAAGTTAGGCACCACGCGACCATCTTCCTCTTGCATTCGAGGGCCGTAGCAGTTAAAAAACCGCAAAATCCTGGCATCTAGTCCATAGGTTCTCACATATTCGCTCGTTAGTGCTTCACCAAACCGTTTACTTTCGTCATAACATGACCGAGGACCTACTGGATTTACCCGTCCCCAATAGGTCTCTGGTTGTGGAGACATCTCAGGGTCCCCGTATGTCTCTGAGGTAGAGGCAAGAATAAATCTGGCACCGGTCTGCAACGCCAGATCTAAAGCATGTTTGGTGCCCATTGAATTGACCATAAGCGTCTCAATGGCCAATCGTCGGTAGTGAACAGGGGAAGCCGGTGATGCCAAGTGGAATACCCAGTGAATTTCAGATGGTAGCCTATCAAGAGGCCAGGTTTGACTAACGTCACAGAGTATACGCGTCACGTGCTGTTCATCCTGGTGGTTGAGATTATTCCAACTACCGGTGGCCAGGTTATCGAGAACAACAACGTGCACCCCTTCGGACACCAACCGATCTACCAAATGACTTCCTATAAACCCTGCCCCACCCGTGACCAACGCTGTCTTCATACGAGACACTCCCCTATCGTCCTATGCTCCGGTATCTCAATCCCGCCTGTTCTGCCTCAACCGGGTCCCAACTATTTCTTCCATCAATGACAATGCCTCGCGGCAACTTCGATGCGATAACGTTAAGCGGCATTTCCTGGAAAACGCTCCACTCTGTCACCAAAATTAAGGCATCGGCCTCAATTAAGGCGTCCTCTGGAGAATCGGCGTAGCGAATGGCGAGATCCGGACGTTGCCGCTGGAGGTTTTCCATGGCAACCGGATCGTAGGCCGTAACGCGCGTCCCTAGCCGCAGCAATTCTTCGATGATGCCAATCGCAGGCGCGTCGCGGATGTCGTCGGTGTTAGGTTTAAATGCGATACCCCATACGGCTATCCTCCTACCCTTGATCGGCTTCAATTCTTCTTGTAGCCGTTTTACAATCAAAGATCTTTGGTCCTGGTTTATCTCCCGGGTCGCCTCTAAAAGCCGTGGACGATAACTGTATTCCTCTGCGGTAAGGATTAGCGCTGAAAGATCTTTCCCAAAACAGCTTCCGCCCCACCCAATTCCAGCCTTCAAAAATTCTGTTCCGATACGCGAATCCAAGCCGATTCCGTGCATCACGTCGACGACATTTGCCCCCACCCGCTCGGAAATGTTAGCCATTTCATTGGCAAACGAAATTTTCATGGACAAGAATGCATTAGCCGCATACTTAATCATTTCGGCAGAGATCCGGTCTGTCACATAGACTGGTGTCGATGCTTTGGGCGCTGGATCGCTTTTTTCAAACGGCGCCCTGAATGATTTTTGAATGATGGGTGCATATAATGCTTTTAACTGATCAATAGCCCAGGGCTCGTCCGCCCCCAACACGATCCGATCCGGGTACAGGGTGTCGTAAATAGCCGAACCTTCCCTCAAAAACTCGGGGTTGGACGCGACCGCATACCAGTCGGCAGCGGGAAGGTGGCCGTGGACCTCTCGAAATCCATCTTGAATCCAGACCTCCACCAGATTAGCCGAACCAATCGGCACGGTCGCTTTATTGACAATAACTTGTCGCCTTTTCCCAGTCATCCCGCTACCGATCGCCATGGATACCTGGCGAACATATTGCAAATCCGCATCTCCGTCGGCTAGCGGGGGCGTCCCCACCGCAATAAAGATGACGTCAGCATCTTCTAAGGAATCCCCTGCTTGTTCCATCACGTTGAGTCGACCCTGGTCGAACACTCGATCCAGTAAGGGTTCAAGACCCTCTTCATAAATGGGTGACCGTCGACGCTTAAGGAGATCAATTTTCTCCCGGGACACTTCAATCAGAGTCACCTGATGGCCCAAATCTGCCAGCACCACACCTGTCACCAGACCGACATAGCCAGCTCCAAATACGGATACATTCATTCGGATGTTCCTCCTCGTAGTGTCCGGTAAAATTCTACGGTCTGGCGTGCGATAGCTTCTTGCGAAAAATTGGTGGCCACCCGTTCTAATCCTCGTTTCCGGTATTTTTCGCGGTCCTCTGGGCTATTGCGTAAGCGCCGGATCGCACCCTGAAGCCCTATAACGTCTCCCTCTTGAAAAACCATGCCCGCTTCGCCGATCACACGGGGAATCTCTCCACTATTTGAGCCCACTGTGATCGTCCCGCAAGCCATGGCTTCCGTTAAGACGCGTCCAAACTGTTCTTTCCAGCGCGTTGTAGTCCGAGATGGGAGCACGAGTACATCCATAAGATTCATCACATCATTCATTTTTTCCGAAGCTACCCACGACCATAGAATTGTCTGGGGGCCGACACCGGATCCTTCCACCCATCGTTTTACGTTCTCGCTGAATGGTCCTGTGCCGACGATCAACAACGCCATCTCTGGATCCGAACCCAGTAGGCCCTCCATAGCATTTAAAAGGTCGGCAATCCCTTTCTCTTCTATCACGCGCCCAACATATCCCACCACAAATTTTTGCCGAATTCCATACCTATCTCTCAAGTCGTGTCGATCGCGTGGACCAAAAATACCCAAGTCGGTGCCAAACTGTGGGATCACAGCGATCGCTTTGGTAAATCCTTTTCGACGTATGATATCCGCCGCTTCTTGATTGCCCGCAATCCCTCCTGTCGTGCCACGAAACACCAATTGCTCCAATTTTGAAAAGGGCCATGGATAATTTTTATCAAGGTTCTGCCATGTAAAAAACAGGCTCGGAATCCGCATACGAGTCGCTAACCTCACCGCTTGGCCCGTCACGACACTATAATGCTCCTCGTCAATGTGGATGAGGTCCGGTTTAAACGCAGAGACGGCATCCTTCAATTGGGGGTACCAGTGAAAGTGATTATGTCCATTCAAGGCAATCTTTTGCTTAAAAATGGGATAGTCGAGGTCATTGACGGAATCGGGTTCAAACTGAAGATTTCCCCAATGGTTCGGAACCACCAGTCCCATCTCTAGGTCATGATAGCGGTTTAAATAAGCTAACTTGGTTCGATAAGACGCCGTTACACAGGCCTTCGAAA
>JAKADJ010000049.1 GCA_021820645.1 Bacillota bacterium | reverse complement strand
CATCTTGCCGTACCAAACGGGACCATTGAGGGGCCGATCGCCAGGCATCCCAAGCATCGTCTCAAAATGGCGGTAGTAGTCGGTGGTCGTCCGGCGGTGACCCATTATCGGACCTTGGCTCAGGACAAGAATCGTTCTTTACTGCAACTGAGTTTGGAAACCGGACGTACTCATCAGATCCGGGTGCATCTGGCGAGTATTGGGCATCCCGTAATAGGGGATGCCCTTTATGGGGGAGAATCTTGTGCCGGGCTCGAAGGCCAGGCCTTACATGCAGCCTCTCTCGCTTTTACGCACCCCATCACCGGAGAATCCCTATGCTTCACGGCCGACGTGCCCAGTGATTGGATGGCGGTAGCTCAGACCAAAACCAGGTGGGAACCCACGGCCAGCCCGGTCTTTGCACCAAAAATTCTTGATTGTCCTGAAGAACCCACACCTGCCTTTCTAGAGCGTCTGGGGTGGATCCCGCCCAAACTGAAACTGGACTAATGAATGGCATGGGCCGGCTTAAAGAGCAATCCGGGGACTGTGGTGTCGGATTGACCCGGCATCTCTTTAATGAGTTGGACTTCGTTGTGATCCTAGGTGGTCTAATACGGGGACCAAATCGCCTAGGATATGATGTTTAATCTGATCTTCCCGGATGTCTTGGCCTGTGTAATGAACCCCGATGGCAATGGAGTAGGTGGTCGGGGCCACGTCAACCACCCAAGCGTCTCCCGGATAGTTGTGAGCCTTCAGTATCTGCCGGGTAGCCTGTATCACGTCTTCGGCAGGGGTAGACAAGGGGAGGTCAAACCGAAACCGAATTTGACGCTGGAGAGATCGATTATGGTTTTCGATGGCGGCTTGGATGATGATGCCATTGGGGACCATCATCGGTACGCCTTGGTCGGTCCGAAGCGTCGTGTACATCAAATTGATGTCCGTGATGATGCCCGAATAACCTGGTTTCATGGCATCATGAGGATATGACGGCATCAGCATGGGATACTGCCAGGCGACGAACGTGATGTGATTACCGACGTCAAACGGCCGAAAGATGACGAGCGCAATCCCCGCAATGAGGTTGCCGAACATGGTTTGCCCGGCTAGACCGACGATGACCGTGAAAAATGCGCCACCAAACACCACGGATGATATACCTACGCCAAATGCTGCCAACACCGAGAGCACCACCACCAATACCAGCACGAGACGCACGAAAAACCGCAGGGAAGAACTGCGTCCGCCTGTACCGGGTGCCAGCCGGAAAAGATGGCGTTCCAATATGTACGAAATGAGGCCACCGACGACCAAGATAATCAGGGCTTTGATCAATTGGGTATAGTTCTTGTTGAGACCTAATGCAGTTTTGGAGAAATCGAGCCCGATCGCCAAAACCACGCCCAACAGGACCAAAACAATGACTAAAATCCAAGTGCGACGCCAGAGCCGGGTTAAGTCTCGTGAATTGTGATTCATCCAACACCTCCTCACAAATAGGGTATCATGTCTATAGAAAGACTGTCATCTTCACGGGAGGAGACCCATGCCGCGAGCACACAAAAGTCTGGAAGCGGCCCGGCATCGCATATGGGTATGCACGGGAACGGCTTGCCGCGGGCGAGGGTCCCAAGCGCTGGTCCGCCAGCTTCGGCGCCGTTCGCGAGATGGGGCAACCATGGTGTTGGCCACCGGTTGTGTCCGATTTTGTAGTCGCGCCCCGAACGTGGTGGTTTACCCAGAAGGTGTGTGGTATAGCGGAGTGACTCGAAATGTGGCGGAGCTACTGATGGCTGAAAACGCGATCGCGAATCCGGAGTTAGAGGCCTTTGTGTCATTTCGGAACAAGACCCCGCTTGAAGAGGATTAGAACTTGCAGAGAAGCTTCGCGTGAGATAACATGACTTGGGGTACACTTCCTTTAATACCAGTCCCGCGAGGCTGGAAAGGGCTACCAAGGTTTTGCTCTAGCCTTCGCAGGGTTAGAGCATTTTTTGTTGGGAGGAATTCGGTGGCAGAGGCGGAAATATTGGACCAAGATGGAATGCGACGGTCTTTGATGCGTATAGCTCATGAGATTGTCGAACGCAATCATGGTGCGGATAATCTGGTGTTGGTCGGCATCCGTACTCGAGGAGTGCCGCTATCGCGCCGGATTCGGGACAATCTTTATCGGGTAGAAAATTTGACGGTGCCAGTCGGCATGGTCGACATCGGACTGTATCGAGACGATTGGTCTCATCGTCCTTTTTCTCAGGTACAACCGACAGAACTTGAGGTGGACATTGATAAACGCGTGGTGATTTTGGTAGATGACGTGTTGTTTACCGGCCGCACGGTACGGGCGGCTATGGAGGCATTAGCTGATTACGGACGCCCGCAGGCCATCCAATTAGCGGTATTGATCGACCGCGGCCATCGCGAACTGCCAATTCGTGCCGATTTCGTGGGAAAGAATGTGCCTACGGCGCGCGCTGAACAGGTTAGGGTTTGTCTAAGCGAAGTAGACGGAGAGGATCGGGTCTTCGTTGAGAAACGTAATGAAATAAGCCGTGAAGCACCAAAGGAGTAGACCATTGTGCAAGATTTCATTGGGTTACAAGGCTTGGGGCCGGATGATTTGACGGGGCTTCTAACTCTAGCAGACACCCTATCGGACATCGTGACGCGTCCCATCAAAAAAGTTCCGACGCTTCGCGGTAAAGCCATCGCCAATTTATTTTTTGAGGCCAGCACACGGACCCGTAACTCGTTTGAATTGGCCGGAAAATACATGAGTGCGGATGTCATTAACTTTCAGGCGAGTGGCTCGAGCGTTGAAAAAGGGGAAACCCTGTATGACACGGCTTCAAACCTTACGGCAATGGGGATTGATGCGGTCGTGATGCGGCATAAGGTCGCCGGAAGCCCGGGGCTCCTAGCAGACCTCCTGGAGATTCCGGTCATCAATGCCGGGGATGGGATGCATGAACATCCGACGCAGGGGCTCTTAGACCTGTTGACGATTCAACGGCATCGGGGGCATGTGGCGGGGTTGAAAGTGGCCATCGTGGGCGACGTGTTGCATAGCCGAGTCGCGCGGTCTGACATCTGGGGACTGACTACCATGGGCGCTGAGGTGACCATTGTGGGTCCCCCGAATTTGCTTGTTCAAGGGTTCCCGGTGGACGTCACGACGGATCTTGAAACGGGAATCCGCGGGGCTGATGTCATTCAAGTGCTGCGGCTGCAACGGGAACGACAGACGGGGGGAGAAGTGCCGTCCTTGCGTGAATACCGTGAGCGATGGGGCCTCACTCTGGCGCGTCTTGATTCGTGGGCTCCCGAAGCCTTAGTGATGCATCCGGGTCCCCAAAATCGCGGGGTTGAAATTGATAGTGATGTCCTAGACGGCCCCCGAAGTATGGTCTTAGACCAGGTTCAATTAGGGGTAGCCGTTCGTATGGCGGTTCTATATCGGCTACTGGGAGGGCACGATGACATCTAATCCGAACGATTGGTCCGACCAGAGTTGGCACATTAAGAGTGTTCGTATCCTCGATCCCTTTACCGGCGTCGATAGCGAGGGTGACATCTACGTGGAAAACGGGCACTTTATCGATTACCCCACCGCCAAGATGACAGTGGTGGATGCCCGGGGGTTATGGGCTGTACCGCGTCTCACGGACATGCATGTACATTTTCGTGAACCGGGTCAGGAACACAAAGAAGATTTGCTGTCGGGAAGTCGGGCGGCTGCAGCCGGTGGCTTTACGGTGGTGGCGACGATGCCGAATACTGATCCCGTAATCGACATTCCGGCCTTAATTGACTGGCAAATTCGCCGTGGCCAGGAGATTGGTTTGGTGGAAATCTGGCCACTCGGCGCGGTGACCAAAGGGTCTCGGGGCCAGGAATTGGCCGAGATGGGGATGATGCAACGAGCGGGCGCCGTGGGGTTTTCTGATGATGGTCATGCGGTGGGACAGGCCCGTCTGATGCGAGCGGCTTTGAGCTACGCAACCACGTTGGGGCACCCCATCATTCAACATGCCGAAGACCGAGATCTCTCTCAGGGCTCGGTGATGCATGAGGGCCAAGTGTCCAGTCGGTTAGGGCTCCCGGGAGTGCCCGGGGTGGCAGAATCTAGCATGGTGTGGCGTGACGTGGAACTGAGCCTTTTAACGGGAGGGCCGCTCCATGTGGCGCACGTTACTGCACCTGGGTCGCTTGAGGCCTTGCACTATGCCGGCACGCGGGGAGCACACGTGACGGCGGAAGCCGCCCCTCATCACCTCTTCCTGACGGACCAGGCGGTAGCAGAATGGAAAGCCGACCCGGTCACGAAGGTAAATCCCCCGTTACGCCCTGAGGCGTTTCGACAGGCTCTGGTCGACGCGGTGGTGTCCGGTTTGGTATCGGTGATTGCCACTGACCATGCACCTCATCATCGGGATGAGAAGAATGCGCCGTATCTAGAAGCACCCTATGGCATTAGTGGACTAGAAACTAGTGTGGGCACCGTCCTAACGGCATTGTTACACAGCGGGCGGATGACGCCGTTGGAGCTGATGGCTCGGATGACCTTGGGTCCCCATCGGGCCTTGATGATGGATTATCCCGGGATCGTGCCAGGGGCCCGCGCCGATTTGACGTTAATCGATCCGTACCATCGATGGACGGTAGATCCTAAGCAATTTTACTCGCGGGGGAAGAATACCCCGATGATGGGCGTCGAATTGACTGGTCGAGCGGTCGGCACTATGTTACAAGGCAAGTGGACCATGCGGGAAGGTGAGGTGTTAGGTTGAGCGTGTCAGGGAGTCTTGTGTTTCAGAACGGAAAACGCTATCAGGGCACATTAATTGGAGCGACTGACGATATTATCGCCGGCGAAGTGGTGTTCAACACGGCGATGACGGGATACCAAGAAATCTTAACGGATCCCTCCTACTATGGCCAAATTGTGGTCCTTACGTACCCCTTGATCGGGAATTACGGGACCTTTGCTGAGGCAGCAGAATCGCTGTTTCCTTGGGCGGCAGGGGTGGTCATGCGAGAAAATTCTTTAGTGCCGTCGCACTGGGGTGAAATTGAGTCGATTGAAGCTTATTTGCGGCGCTATCACAAGGTGGGGCTGGTCGGGGTGGATACCAGAAGCCTCACGCGGTACTTACGGGCTGAGGGGACCCAAATTGCCGCCCTAACGCCTGATGCGGCCAATGTCGAAGATGTTACGAAGGCTTTATCTGCGGTGAATTTAAGCGACAGTGTATTTAAGGTAGCCACGCCACGTCCTATCACGATTCCTGGGGAAGGTCCGCACATGGTCGTTATCGATTACGGTGCGAAAACCTCGATTTTAACCGAATTGCAACGACGTGGCGCACGAATTACCGTAGTTCCTCCAACTACCACCGAGGATGAAATAAGGGCACTGTCGCCGGATGGCGTCGTTCTCTCCAACGGTCCCGGCGACCCGGCAAGTATTCCCCAAGTACTGCCCACCGTGCGCTATGTTATCAACCATTATCCGACCTTAGGCATTTGCTTGGGACATCAGTTGATTGGTTTGGCGGAAGGGGCCCGTACCTATCCCCTGAAGTTTGGCCATCATGGCGCAAATCATCCACTGTGGGACCATGTGACCCAAAAGGTCTTGATTACGGCTCAAAACCATGGATATGCCGTGGATGCTCAAGATCTTGAAGACCGGTATCGGGTGCGACTGACTAACTTGCATGATCGCACGGTGGAGGGATTGCAGCATCGTGAGCGCCCGGTTTTGTCGGTACAGCATCATCCGGAAGCCGGGCCGGGACCTTCCGACTCGCTTTATCTTTTTGACGAATTCATGGGGCTCGTGACCGGCCACAAGGAGGAACGACGTGCCTAAGCGGGAAGACATAAAGAAAGTTCTGGTGATTGGATCGGGGCCGATTATTATTGGTCAGGCAGCGGAGTTTGACTATGCGGGTACCCAAGCTTGCCGTTCTTTAAAAGAAGAAGGCATCGAAGTGGTTTTGGTGAATAGCAACCCGGCGACCATCATGACGGATCTCTCGATCGCCGATACCGTATATATCGAACCATTAACCGTATCATTTTTGGCCTATATACTGGGGAAAGAACGTCCAGATGGTATTTTGGCCACGTTGGGCGGCCAGATGGGGTTGAATCTTGCTACCGACTTATCACGTGCTGGAATCTTAACCGATCTCGGTATTCAGGTGCTGGGAACCTCGATCGCGACCATCGAACTCGCGGAAGATCGCGAGGCCTTTAGACGACTGATGTTGCGCCTAGGACACCCAATACCCCGGAGTAAGACCGTCACGACCACAGAAGAAGGATTAGAGTTTGCGTCATCGATTGGATACCCGTTGGTGCTAAGGCCCGCTTATACCTTAGGGGGGAGCGGCGGCGGATTTGTAGCCGATGACACCCAAATGTTAGAGCGCTTGCCGCATGCGTTGGCGCTTAGTCCCATCACCCAGGTGTTGGTGGAGGAATCCATCGCGGGCTATAAGGAAGTTGAATATGAAATCATTCGCGATAGTCGGGGTAACGCGATTACGGTGTGTAACATGGAGAATTTTGACCCCGTAGGCGTTCATACCGGCGACTCTATTGTAGTGGCGCCGAGCCAAACGCTCACCGATAGGGAGTATCACCTGCTCAGAACCGCCGCTTTCGATATTGTGCATCACCTAGGGGTTGAAGGAGGATGCAACGTACAGTTCGCGTTGCATCCTAATGGGGAGTATCGGGTGATCGAGGTGAATCCTAGGGTGTCGCGCTCCAGTGCTCTCGCCTCGAAGGCGACGGGATACCCGATTGCCCGGATTGTCGCAAAGTTGGCGATTGGGTTGACCCTGGAAGAAATAGCAAACCCGGTGACGGAAAAGACGACGGCCGCGTTTGAACCGGCATTAGACTATGTGGTTGCCAAGATACCGCGCTGGCCCTTTGACAAATTTGCCTCGGCCAATCGGACGCTCGGTACCCAGATGAAAGCCACCGGGGAAGTCATGGCGATTGACAGGACGTTTCCAGGGGCCATTCAAAAAGCCATTCGCTCGCTTGAAATTAAACGCAACGGAGTGAGCGGCCCGAACGAGGCCGCAGCAACCGACGCCGAGTTATGGGAACGGGCCGTGACTCCTAGCGACGAACGTCTTTTTTATATCGCAGAAGCATTGCGGCGGGGCATCACGGTCGCCCAACTGCATGAGGCGACATCCATCGACCCGTGGTTCCTCGAGGGGCTTCGCGATATCGTGATGATGGAGAAATGGCTTCGGGATCATCCGGATCAATGGTTAGACCGAGTTCGAGTTCTGAAACAAATGGGCTTTAGTGATGGCCGGATTGCTTCGATCATCGGCCGAACTGAAGACGAAGTGCGGGTGTTACGGATTCAACAGGGTGTAGTGCCCGTATATAAAATGGTGGATACGTGCGCGGGGGAGTTTCCTGCGGTCACGCCGTACTACTATGCCACCTATGAAGAAGAGAACGAGGCGACACCACTGGACGGACCGAAGGTTTTAGTTTTGGGATCAGGGCCGATCCGAATTGGGCAAGGTATTGAATTCGATGCGGCCAGCGTGTATGCATTGAATGCCCTGAGGGCCAGTGGATATCGGGCCATCATGATTAATAACAATCCTGAAACGGTATCCACGGACTTCAATGCGTCAGACCGCCTCTATTTTGAACCCTTGACGTTGGAGGACGTTCTAAACGTTATCGAGTTAGAGAAGCCGCTCGGGGTCATTGTGCAGTTCGGCGGGCAGACGGCTATCAACTTGGCAGAAGACTTGGACCGCTGTGGCGTGAAGATATTTGGGACCCAAGTGGAGGGCATTCGGGGTGCCGAAGACCGCGAAGCGTTCGATCAAATTTTGAAGAAAAATCAGATCCAACGACCGCCGGGTCAGACGGCAACGACGGCTACGGAGGTTATGGAGGCGGCACGCCGTATCGGGTTTCCCGTTTTAGTCCGGCCTTCCTATGTACTGGGAGGGCGGGCCATGGAGATTATCGATGACGAGGAACAACTCCAGGACTATCTTCTACGGGATCAAGAGATGCGTCCCGATCGGCCGCTATTAGTCGATCGGTACATGAATGGCCTCGAACTCGAAGTGGATGCGGTCAGTGACGGCGAGCGTGTGGTGATCCCAGCCATTATGGAGCATGTGGAACGGGCGGGGATTCACTCCGGGGACTCCGTGGCGGTCCTTCCGCCGGTGCGCGCTTCTCAAGCTGTTTTAAATCGGGTGGTCGAAATTACCACCACTCTTTGTAAAAGTCTTGGCGTTCGGGGTCTACTCAACGTTCAGTTTGTCGCGGTAGGGGATGAGGTCTATGTGATTGAGGCCAATCCCCGTGCGAGTCGTACGGTGCCTTTTATTATCAAGGCGACCGGAGCGCCCATGGTGGAAATGGCGATGGCAGCAGCGGTCCATGGGAAATTGCTGCCGGAATGGCCCCAAGGTCTTTGGCCACCAACCCGGCACTTTGCGGTCAAGATGCCGGTCTTCTCGTTTGGTAAATTGGATATGGTGGATGCCGCCTTAGGACCTGAAATGAAGAGCACCGGGGAGGTCATGGGAATTGACCACGACTTTGCCACCGCGCTCTACAAGGCTCTTTTGGGAGGAGGGTTCCGGCTACCGGCCGGGGGCAAGGTGTTGGTGACCATCGCCGACCAAGATAAAGAAGAAGCGTTGCCCTATCTGGAAGAACTGTCCCGTCTCGGCTATCGGCTGTACGCTACCACGGGAACATTAGCGCTCTTGTCCACCGTGGGGATTCCGGCGACGCCAGTTTATAAATTGGGGGAACGGCGGCCCCATTTGGTGGACCTGATTCGTCAGGGTTTATTCAATCTGGTCATTAACACCATTAGTGTGGGCGGCCATAGAGAGCGTGAGGGCTTTTTGATCCGGCGGGCTACCGTGGAGCGCGGAATTATGTGTTTTACGTCCTTGGACACCTTGGGAGCGGCCCTGGAAGCATTGCGCACGCGCTCGCGGCAGGCGTTTCGGGTAAATTCCTTGAATGAATGGGTGTCTTCCTATCAGCGCGACTTTGGATCGAGGGTGCGTCAAGAGGAGATGCGATGATTCAATTACTTCAAGTTCCCATCATCCGACGTGAGGAACCAGCACCCGGCCACGCTGAACTTTGGGTGCAGAGTGAGGAACTGGCCGAAGCTAAGCCAGGACAATTTGCCGATGTTGTCACCCAGGGTATGTTGCGGCGACCGATTTCTTTCTCCCGGATAGACCGATCCAATCACCAGGTCGCTCTGTTGCTTCAAGTGGTGGGGGAGGGGACGCGCTGGTTGGCAGCACAGCGCCCGGGAACCACGCTTGACGTGATGGGCCCTTTAGGCAAGGGCTTCTCTGCACCCGACCCTCATCGAGCGTGGTGCGTGGTGGGGGGCGGAGTCGGGATTCCTCCACTGTTGGCTGCGGTAGAAGCTTGGGGAAGTCAATTGAGTAGTCCACCCACGGCCATCCTGGGAGCCCGAGATCAGAGCCTTATCTTATTGGCGGAGGAGTTTAGCGCATCGGGATGTGTGGTCGCAGTGGCCACCGATAATGGAACCAGAGGCCACCGGGGAACCATCGAGGAGCCGCTTCGGGAATGGCTCGGGTTGCACCCCGAGGGCCAGGTCTACGCGTGCGGTCCCACCCCTATGTTGAAGACGGTGGCGCGGTTGACTAACGGGAGACAGGGCGTCTCGTTAGCCCTGGAACAGCGGATGGGTTGCGGAATTGGGGCTTGCCTCGCGTGCGTGATTCCCGGATATGTTGACGGCGCGGCTGGATACCTCAGGGTATGCACCGATGGCCCTGTATTTAGGGCAGAGGAGTTGATTTTCGAATGAATTTGGCGGTGAAACTTCCACGAGGTCTCGTCCTGAAAAACCCTGTGGTGGCTGCGTCTGGTACCTTTGGATTCGGTCCGGAATATAGGGATTTAGTCAACATCGGACGATTGGGCGGGGTCAGTGTGAAAGGGGTGTCGCCTGATCCGTGGCCGGGTAACCCTCCACCACGCGTGTGGGAGACGCCCGGGGGACTTCTCAACTCGATCGGGCTTCAAAATCACGGGGTTGAGGCATTTTGCACCCACGACTTGCCATATTTGCGGGAGACCGGAACGGCGGTGATTGTCAATATTATTGGCCATACGGTCGACGAATATCGCCGTGTGGCTGAACGCATCAGTGAGGAGCCTGGAGTGAGTGCTCTCGAGGTCAATATTTCCTGTCCCAATATCAAACACGGAGGGATAAGCTTCGGTCACGATCCAGACCAGGCCTACTTGGTGACCGAGGCGGTGCGGAACGCTACGGACCTTCCTGTGATGGTGAAACTGTCCCCGAATGTGCCGAACCCCGGCATGATTGCGCAAGCCGTGGAGGGCGCGGGAGCAGACATGATATCGGCCATCAATACCTTGGTCGGGTTGGCCGTCGATAAGCATCGCCGCCGTCCCGCGCTGGGCGGGATCACGGGTGGTTTATCAGGACCTGCGGTCAAGCCAGTGGCTCTCCGTGTTGTGTATGAAGTCGCCCAACAGGTAAAAATTCCGATTATCGGTATGGGCGGAATCACAACAGCTAGCGACGTGGTGGAATTTCTCATGGTCGGGGCTCAGGCCGTGATGGTGGGTACTGTGACATTCCAGTATCCGCAGAGAATGGAAGAGATTATCGAGGCACTACCCGACGAACTTTTGAGTTGGGGCTTCGCGACGTTGGACGAGGCGGTCGGATCTGCCTTGCCGCACAAAAAGGAGGGATTGCCTCATGAATCGCCCTAATTTATGGATCGCCCTAGACGTACCGACCGAGGCGGAGGCAGAAAGGTTGATCGCCCAATTTCAACCTCATCGACAGTTCAAAGTAGGTCTTGAGCTATTTACGGGAGTGGGACCTCATGGGGTCCGCCGGTGGGTGGACCGCGGGCTTCAAATCTTTTTGGATTTGAAGCTGCATGATATTCCAACGACAGTGGGGCGTGCTCTGACTCAAATCAAGCAACTGGGCGCGGCGTTGACGACGGTCCATGCCAGTGGTGGTTCGGCTATGTTAGAAGAAGCGCATAATATGGGGGAGACCGCCGTTGTGGCGGTGACTCTATTAACCAGCATGGGAGATGACGACCTAACCCGTTTGGGATGGGGAAGCTCGGCGCCTATGTTGGTTTCACGGTTAACGTCTTTGGCCCAATCCAATGGATTGAGCGGAGTTGTGACGTCCGCGGCCGAAGTTGAACACGTCAAACAACTCTGGCCCGATGCGCGGATTGTCGTGCCGGGATTAAGATGGGGCGATAGGGACGCCGATGACCAAGAT
>JAKADJ010000048.1 GCA_021820645.1 Bacillota bacterium | reverse complement strand
GGTTGCACCGGTCTCGATTAAATGCAAAGCTTGCCGAGAAATGCCTACCGTCTCCGCAAAGGCAGAAGCCGAATAACCAGAGCTCACGCGCACCCGACGCACTCGATTGGGATGCACACCTTTCACCTCGTGTCTATTATAGTTTACTTCATGACGATTATAATTTACATCACAACGGAACGTGGCTGTCAATCCCAAGATGACAAGAACTGAAGATAGTGCAGGCGCACAGAGGATGTGGATCTTACGGTACCCATCCTGACCATCGTCCGGTAGGAGGCATAAACGACTTGACGTTCGGGTATTCTCTGACCGAGGTGATAGCATGAGCCCCACATTATCGGCTCGCAATCAAATTACCGGCCGCATTCAGCAAATCAAGGTGGGAACCGTCATGGCCGAAGTCGTGCTCGACTGCGGCGGCCAGCCAATAGTGGCTGTGATTACGCAAGACTCGGTCCATCGCCTCTCTCTCAAAGAAGGGGATTCTGTTTACGCTGTCATTAAGTCGACCGACGTAATGATATCGCGTTAACATGGCCGTCCCATAAGATCTATACCATGATCTGGTGACCTCGTGAACAGCGCTGGCGTTTAACCTGGTAGTAGCTACGCCAAGCGTCTATCGGGGGGCATGGATGTGCCGAACAAGAAAATCATTGAGGTCGTTTGGGTGTTGACGGGCATCCTCTTACTCACCGGTTGTGGGACGCTCACGCCGTGACTGCCCCCGCCCTTTCATCGGATCCCACGCATCAGTCATCGCCCCCGGCGTTACTAGCTTCCCGGCTCACGTTACCCAATGGCGATATCGTGACCCCCACCCGTAGTGGCACATGGCGCCACATCACCTTTTCCTTGATGATACAAAGCCGTACAGCGAGTACGGTCTCCGGGCCCCGATACCTCAACGTGATTGACAACCACTCTACGGTCAACCAACATTCGAAAATTAGTCTTCCGCAAGGTCGGGCCGATTTGCTTGCGGTCACCACGACACCTCCCGCAGCATCGGCATCGAGCATCCCGACATACCAATATTGGGTTATTATCTTCAAAAGCCATTATACCTACGCCATCGTGGCCACCGTAAGCGCACTCGGCCCGACGACCGAACCGAGAGTGCTCGGCGCGGTACAACGTTGGAGCATCCCAACGCAGTAACATGGGCAGATCTTGGCTCAAGCCAAAAAACACGCTGGAGGAGATGGGTGTGCCGTACGCTCTGGAATTGCTATTAGATCCCACCACCACTGCGGCCCTTCAAGCAGTCGGCAGTACACTACACGACCCGATGGCCATGCCGGATCGGAGGCATCCCGGACTACCTCATCTCTCCTTATTGGTCGCCGAGAGGGTCGACTTGGCTCAGGTCGCGATTGCCTGCCACGCGGCCCGGGGGGCTTGGTCAGATGACATCCAACTCGGTCCCACCGCGGAGTTTTTAGCACCAGCCCATGTGCTGTATCTGCAGGTGAGCGAAGTCCCATGGCTACGGCCTTTACAAAGAAGAATCTACTGGAACCTATGTCCTAGCGCAAAGGGCATCTGGCATCACTATACCCCCGAGGCCTGGGTCCCCCATGTGACCTTATCCCAGGGGGCGCCGGTCAGTCGGAAGCGAAGGCGAGCGGTCGATGCGCACTGCCCGCTATTCCCGGTGACATTCACTGAATTTGTTCTGGTCGAGTTTGACTCGGCGCAACGCCAAGAACTCGTCCGCATCCCCCTGCCTAAATTGTCAGGAGATGCCGTGGCCGAGGAAGATGCCACCTGGCAACGCTTTGCAAATGATCTGGCCGAGGGCGCGTATTTCGAGGCCCACGAGACCCTCGAGGATCTCTGGCGAATCGACCACGATCCGCGCCTGCAATCTACAATTTGGGTGGCGGCGGCGTTCTTCCATTGGTCACGAGGCACCCTCACCGGTGCCCAAAGACCTCTCGGCAAACTGCTGCGTGACGACATCCATCGACCCGACCCAATAATCCCGCAAATTCTAGAATGGGCTGGGGCACTCTCTAAGCACCTCCCCTGCCCAGGCATCGCGCCCACCGACCGCGATGCATTGGTCCAGTGGGCGCGCTATCGTGCCTGATGCCCTTACTGATGGATACCGAGTTTATCTAAGATGAAGGCATACTCGGCGGCGGCTTCCTTTAGGCGATTATACCGCCCAGAGGACCCCCCATGCCCGGCCCCCATATGGGTCTTTAAGAGCAAAATATTGTTGTCGGTCTTGGTATCGCGCAGTCGCGCTACCCATTTGGCCGGTTCCCAGTATGCGACGCGCGGATCGTTAAGCCCGGTCAACACCAACATGTGGGGGTAGGCTTTAGCCTCGACATTGTCATAGGGGCTATAAGACTTCATGTACCAATAGAATTCAGGGTTCGCGGGATTTCCCCACTCATCCCACTCGAGACTAGTCAAGGGGATGCTGGCATCGGTCATCGTGCTCATAACATCGACAAAGGGAACCCCGGGCACCACGACCTGGAACAGGTCCGGGGCGAGGTTGACGACCGCTCCCATGAGGAGCCCCCCGGCACTGCGTCCTTGTGCCGCCAGACGATGCGGTGCGGTGTATCCCCTACGGATCAGATCCCTAGCCGCATCCACAAAATCCGTAAAGGTGTTCTTCTTGGCCAAAAACTTCCCGTTCTCGTACCAGCTATATCCCATCTCGGCGCCACCCCGGACATGGGCCACGACATACACAATCCCACGGTCTAACAAGGGTAACCGAGTGCCGCTGAAAGTGGGGTCCATACTCATGCCATACGACCCATATCCGTAAAGAATTAAGGGAGCCGGTCCCTGGTCGAGCGCCCCTTTCTTATACACCACAGATAGCGGGATAGCCGTGCCGTCGGTCGCCTCGGCCCACAGTCTTTCTTGCTGGTAGGCGGCGGGGTCATAGGGACCCACCACGGTTTTGGCTTTAAGAAACTGTAGGTCGTCGGTGAGTAGGTTGAGCCCCAGGGTATGTTCCGGTGTCAAAAAAGATTCGTAAGTGATGAGCGCCTCATCGGCATGGTAGCTACGGTTGGTCGATACACGCACGGTATAGATGGGTTCGTCCCAACTCAGTTTATGGAGCGTACCGTGGCGGTAGATCCATATTTGAGTCAGGCCGTCTTGCCGCCCCGCGATCACTAAGGCCTCGCGGAATGGGTAGACCGCTTGTAAATAGCGGTTTTCATCATAGGGAATGAGATCCTGACGGGCCAGCGGATCCGAGATCGGGCATTCCATCAAGCGAAAGTTTTTGGCGCCTTGATTGGTGAGAATCAGGAACCGATCGCCCCAATGTTCCACATCATACTTAATCCCGGGACGCCGGACATCGAAGAGCTGTAAGGGCGCTAAGGGATTGTCCAAATCAATGAAATGTGCTTCGTCGGTCTCCTTGTTTTCAACCTTCAGCCACAGATACTGACCACTCCGCGACCGACCAATTCCGATTGAGAACGTCACATCCTTTTCCTCATAGAGAAGGGTGTCCGTGGCGACGCCGAGCTGGTGACGCCATAGTTGGTAAGGACGCTGCGCGTCATCCACCTTGGTGTAGTAGAGATACTGACCGGATTTATCCCATTCCAGGCTGGCGTGTAAGAATACATCCGGAACCCGATCCGTGAGTAATTTTCCGCTCGCCAGATCACGCACAAAGAGCGTATAGCGGTCGGTCCCGTCTCGGTTTTCCAGGTAGGCCAGTTTTTGGTGGTCGTCGCTAGTTTTTAAGACTGTGACACTCAAAAAATCACTTCCCACGGCGAGCGCATTCACATCTAGGATAATCTCTTCCGGCGCAGCATCGAGTTCACTGCGGTCTCGGGCACGTTTGCGTGCATAAATCGGGTATTGCTGCTCGCCGGCCATTCTCGAGTAGTAGTAATAGGGGCCATCTACGACAGCGACCCCCGCCTCGTCGGCCGGTACCCGGGCTACCATTTCTTTATACAACGCATCGGTTAACGGTTGCAGCGGCCGCATCAGCTCGTCGTAGTACTGGTTTTCTGCCTCCAGATACGCGACCACTTCGGGCTTCTCGGCGCCTCGAAGCCAATAGTAATCGTCCGGCCTCACATCCCCGTGCAATGTATGCGGGTGGGGCTGTTTCTTTGCAATCGGTGCTTTCATACGTTCCTCCTTGCGGACGGGGAACCGCCCTTCACTGTTGATCTGTTACGAACTTTTCGCGGTTTCTGGTCGGGACTCCTGCCGACCCCAGGAAAATAACGTCGGGGGCTTTTATGCCCGCCAGACTAACAATGGTGATCAGACCTGGTACAAGGACCGGCCGTGGTTCGCGGCCATGCCTGCCCGCATCAGTCGACGATCGTCGTTGAAAAAATATTGGCCAGCTCCCATCGTGCTTCCCGGATATCCTCGGCGTGACCCAACGCGTAGGCCGACACCAAAATAATGAGATTTACATACACGGCCAGAAATCGCGCCAAACGCCACGTCTTCGGATCGATCGGCCCATACGCATCCCGAAAGATTTGCTGTCCAGGTGGCGTCAGGAATCCAATCGGAAACATTAAGTCGATGGCTGGGAGCCCCACGTGGCAATCCCCCCAGTCGATGATGCCCGATATTAATCCTTTTGCATCCACCAGCACATTTTTGAAGTTAAGATCCCCGTGCACCACACGCGGATCGATTAAGGTTACGGGGCATTCCTCAATGGCCCTGGCCTCCCGTAGGAATGGGGCTCGGTCGGTGACTAAGCCATTTTGGCTCGCGGTTTCAAGCCACTGATAAAATCTCGGTAGGCGCATCCGAATGTCTAAGCGGGCCAATGTGGGGATCCCAGCTCCGAAAACCATCCCTTGTTCAGCCGATATCGTATGTAACCGCTTTAGAAACTGAGCCAACGGTACCGCCGATTGACAACGGTGTGCCGCCGAGAGCCGATGATGCGCCACCGGGGTCCCGGGAACGGACACATAGCCAAAGAAGGGATAGGGATAGCTGTCACTTGGGGACCCGATCCAGCGCGGCTCGGGAATCGGCAAAGGAACCCGGCTCACCAGGTGAGGGAGTACCGCAATTTCACGTTGGATCAGCGGAACCGCCACCCGGCGCCGAGGAAATCTAAACAGCCGGCAACCTGAGGCGTACACCCAATTATCCCATCCTTCGCCCATCAAGGCGACCGGTGGGGGCTGCGCCAGCTCAGGAAATTGCGTCGCGAGTAGATGGTCCACCAACTCTGGCGGTACCGCAATGTCTGCTTCCCATTCTCTTGCGACG
The DNA here is from genome assembly GCA_021820645.1 of Bacillota bacterium. The sequence continues at coordinate 6,186 of JAKADJ010000048.1, read as the reverse complement.
GCAAATCCCCCCATGTTGCGTTTTTCCATTCGTGAGCCCATCCTCAGCGGGCGAGTGTCACTTAACCTGAAGTGTCACCGCACGTCCCGAGGGCTCTGCGACTTTTTGCACGGCGGTGCCAGTTGCCACGACTTCCATGACATCTTCCGAGCGATGGATAATCTCGATGCTCACATTGACGACGGCATCGGCATGTAAGGCATCGGCTTCCGCCTTCATGCGTTGTAAGGACAATTCTCGCGCCGTATACATAAGTTGGGTCAATTGGCTTAACTCGCCCCGCTGCAATCCCTTAAATGCTGTGGCAATGCCGCCACTAATGCCCATGCTCATCACACTATTACCTAACACGAAGCCTAATGGGCGGTAACCGCTGTCGGTAATTAGCCAAAAATCCATCGCCGATAGATTACTGGTGGCGGCACCAGCTTGATGTTGTTGTAATCCATTAAGTTCCTTCACGACGTCATCCATGGACGTCAACGGATTATTGCCTCCAAATCCAAATGGCATGAACCATGCCCTCCCTATTTTCACTAAAATTCGGTGTTCCCTATGGGCCCACGCCCACACTCCTCAACCATAGCGTTCGTCCTCGACACTGTAAAGCCGAATCCCCAAACTCGGAGTCAAAGCCAGCCCATGGACCGGGCCTTGGCAATAGCCTGTGCCCGATTACTCACCCTAAGTTTCTGGATGATGAGTGAAAGGTAGTTTCGGACCGTGCCGGGGCTAAGCGAGAGGGAGCGCGCCACTCTCTCAATGGAATCATAATTGGCAGCTGCCCGCAGTATCTCCACTTCACGCGGCGATAGAGGATTCATGCCCTCGGTGAGAGCATTCACGGCGAGCTCCGGATCGATAACCCGCTTACCCGCTCGAATCTGACGCAATTGGATGGCTAATTCGGCCACTGGACGATCCTTCAAGAGGAATCCTCGCGCACCGGCCTCCAAAGCCTGTTGCAGGTAGCCCGGTTTCCCAAATGTCGTCAACATCACCAGGAGCAGATCCGGATATTGTCGATGTAGAGCCGATCCGGCCTGGATGCCATTCATGCCCGGCATTTCAACATCAATGAGGCAGAGGTCTGGCTGGATTTGGGCCACAACCTGAAGTAACGTCTTCCCATCGCCAACCTCGGCCACCACCTCGATGTCGGGTTCGAGCGCGAGGAGTCGCGCCAGCGCATCGCGGACCAGAGCCTGGTCTTCGGCAATCACAATCCGCATCACGAGACGTGTTCGGGGATACACGCCTGAATTCGCCAGCCCCCAAAATGTTCTGAGATACCCATTTCCACGTACCCTCCAATCGCCTCAACCCGGTGCATAATCCCTCGCAAACCAGTCCCTCGGGAATCCGGCGAGATAGGGCCCACCCCGTCGTCTTCGATGCTCATCAAGATCTGTCCCGGACTTGGGATCACCTGGATGAGGCATCGTTGAGCCTGGCTATGACGGATCACATTAGTGACGGACTCCCGTAACACATACGCTAACACGGTGTCGCTGGCACCCTCGATCACCGGCAACGGATCCGGCATTTCTGCGGCCACCTCTGCGGCTTCGAGTGCCAAATGAGCCTGGCTGATGGCATCGGCCAAAGAAAGGTGGTGAGTTCCTTGCACCACGTGGCGCAATTCCGCCAAAGCTTGGCGCGCCAGTTCGCCGATGGCTTGGACTTCGTTGCGACCGGTATCGGGTGTCCTGGCGGCAAGGTCAGCGCGTAACACAATGGAAGCCAACGACTGCCCCAGCACGTCGTGCATATCTTGGGTGATGCGCATGCGGGTTTCGGCTTCCGTCAAGCGACGGATCTCCGACTCAGCTTGACCGAGCTGCGCCGTGACGGCGATGAATCGATAAAATCCATACATCACGAAACTTATCAACACGGTCGGCATCACGATCAATGCTGTGCTTTGCCAGGTTATCCCACGAAAGATGAGCGTCGCGATCTCCACCGCCAGGTCCGCGCCGACCACACCGAAAAACCCTCGGAGGTCATCCAGCGCCGCCAATACCACTCCGGCATAGATAAAAAAACAATAGAAATTTTCATTGACAGCCCAGGAAAGATAGACCCCTAACCCCGAAAACAACGCCGCGGTCAAAAGAATCACCCGCATGGATGGAAGCCGATTCCGGAAATAAAAAGCCAGATACACCACGATAAACACAAGGGACCCCATTGTGCCCTCCCACCGTTGCAGGGCCGTCATCTGCGGACTAAAAAATAGCTGGTCAATGGGGTAAGCCAGATAAAAAAGCCAGAGCACGGAGAACCAGGGCGCTCTTTGGCGCCAACGGATCATCGTGTCCTGGTGAAGAGTCGAGCTAGTCATGCCCAAATCCTTTCTGATGGATAAAGAGCCAGCCGGCGAGCACACCAAATCCTACGGTGTAAGCTGCTAGCACTAACGGATGTCCCCATGAAAAATTTCCGCCTTGCAGTGTAGTCCAAGCTAGTGCGGCATCGTGATACGTCGGCAAGGTGCGCGCAATGGTCCTGAACGTAGCCGGTAGCACTCGTAACGGAATCCATAGGCCGCCCAAAAATGATCCGGCCAGGTAGACCAGGGTCACTCCCAACCCCACGCTACTGGGCCCCAGTGCATAGGCGAGAAACAGGCCGATAGCGGCGAACGGGATCGAGCCCAGCCAGAGCTCGGCCCCCGCCGTAACCCAAATGTGTAGGGGCAACGTCACGTGGTTGAACCCCACCGCTACCAAGAAGACAATCGCAATGCCCGCTAATGTGGTGACCATGGCTACCACAATCTTGGCGCTAATATAACTCCACGCTGAGAGCGGACTAGCGGCCAAGTAGAGCGGCCAACCTGTCTCTCGCTCGATCGCAACCCGGGTCCCGGTGGTGTTCAGCATCATGGCAATCGCCCCAAAGGCCGACATTGAGATCATATAATAGGCAGCCCAATTGGTCCCCTCATATTGACCACTAGCCGGATATAACCTCGTATAAAGCATGTAAAATCCGACCGGAAAGATCAAGCTGAAGAGAAGGAATTGTCTATTCCGCAAAGTTCTTTTGAACTCCAATCGGACCATCGCCAGTAGTTTATTCATCGCAAAACCCCTCCTTCGGTAACCCGAGTTAACTCGCTAAAAACCTCGTCCAAGCCCGATTCCTCGGTCCGCACGTGGTAAGCCTCCTGTTCCAAACCAATGATGGCGCGTAAGGTTTCATCCGGCGCCTCAGTGAACGCGAGATACGTCCCATCGCGCACTTCAACACGACAACCTAAGCGTGTCCGTAGGGTCTCGACCGGGACCGATTGTCTCAAACGAAGCGGATGCGCGGCAATGCCAGGCGTTGCTTCAGCACTTGGGGCATGTCAAACGCCACCCGCCGCCCCTGGGCCAGCAATAGGATTCGATCCGCATACTGATCGGTTTCGGACAAATCATGACTCGCAAAAATGATAGCAGTGCCCCGACTCTTCAAGTGCCCCAGGCGCGACCAAAATTCCTGGCGGCTTTCCACATCCATCCCCTCGGTGGGCTCATCCAAAAAAAGCATTGCCGGATTGCCCGCAATGGCCATGGCAAACTCAACCCGGCGGACTTGTCCCCCGGAAAGCCGATCGATACGCCGCAGATAAAAATCCTCAATACCCGATGTCTCCCGGATCACACCAAGGGGCAAGGGGTCGGCGTATAAGGCTCTTTGAAAGCACACCAACTCCCGAGGCGTCGCATTTTTCGGTAAATGGGACCGTTGCAGCATGATACCGCATTTCCCGAGCCGGATGGCCTCGCGCGGTAGATCGCCGCTCACTCTCACGCTTCCCGCCGTAGGAGTTAAGAGACCCAGGCAGAGATTAATCAATGTCGATTTCCCCGCGCCGTTAGGGCCTAACAAGGCAACCGCCTCACCCATCTCACAGCTAAACGAAACATCCATCAGGGCCTCTTCGGTACCATACCGCTTCGTTAGTCCTTGGCAAAATAACCCCACGGGGCCAGACATATGTCACCTCTCCTCTCCCCTACGTGCTTGATTGTAGCCATCGATGTATTTTCCTAATAGTCACATCGCTCATTAAGTCTCGGTGACAAATGTCATATTCTTGCAGAAACGTTTACTTATGTGCAACATCTACAATATCTTGATCAATACATTAACTTCGTATAACATTTGAGTATAATTTACAAACTGTGGAGGGTTTTTCATGAACCCCAAGGCCTTGTGGAATTTGGTCCGCCAGCATCCGGATATACAGCGCCTCTGGGTCGGTGAAACGGCGACCAGCTTTGGCGACTTTTTCTTTTGGATCGCCATGATGTGGCTCATCTACGTGCGCACCGGGTCGGGACTCGCTACCGGCATCATGTCCGTCGTGGCATTTTTGCCTACGGTCCTGATTGGGCCCTGGTGCGGCGTCCTAGCAGACCGCTGGAATCGGCGGCGGATGATGCAGTGGGCCAATCTATCCCAGGCGATCTTGGCTCTCGTCTTGGCTATCCTGCTTCTAGGGGGCATGAAGGTTCTGTGGCCGCTTTATCTCATCACGGCACTCCTTGAAACCACGAACGTCATCTATGCCCCAGCCCGATCCGGTCTGTTCCCGGATCTCCTGCCCCCCGATCAACTGCTCAGTGCCAACTCGCTCTTTAGTAGTTCACGCCAAGGAGCCCGACTGGTGGGTTCGATCGGCGGAGGGTTGGTCATGGCCACGCTGGGACCCATTCCCGCGATTGGTTTTGACGCGGTGATGTACTTGGTGGGGGCATTTTGCACCGCGCGGATCGCATATCGGCCCCTGCCCGTCAACACACGTGCCGACACCCCAAAAGCTTCCGGACAGCGCGAGCTGGCCGAAGGATGGCGATGGCTCCGAGCCCACCCGGCTATCTTAGCCCTAACCATCATTGGCATGTTAAGCAACGTGGCCTTAGGCCCCGCAAATGTCTTGGCCCCGATGCTGATTCGCACCACCCTCCATAGTAATGCTCTGGCCCTGGGCGTTTTTGACGCGGCGATTGGTGTGGGTATTATTATCGGCGGGTTGGTCATTGGCAGTATGTCCATCCATCGAGTGGGAATGGTGTTTTGTGGGGCGCTAGGCCTGGAGGCTCTGGCAATGGCCGTCGTTGCATGGGCTCCTAATCTTGTCGTCGCTAATTCCGGGAACCTGCTTTTCGGAGCGGGTGTCGTTCTGGCGAACGTGCCGGCGGCTACCATGCACCAGCGCCTCGTGCCAACAGCGATGCGCGGGCGGGTCTCGTCGATTACGATGATGATTACGGGTTTTGCCATACCCATCACCTACGGGATGGTAGGCTGGATCGGAGACGGGATAGGCGCGCGGGCGAGTTATGGAGGCGCCGCGGTCTTACTCGGTTGCTGCATGACTCTCGCGCTTTTAATCCGTCCCTTGCGTTCGTTAAATCTTTCCAGGGTCCCTGGACCAAAGGGTACCAAAGTGGCTGAGGACGTCTAAAACCCGGACTGTCAGGTGAGAATCCATCTAGCTAGATTTGTTGTACCATGCGCTCACGCCGTTCTTCGTATTCGGCCGGGGTAATGACGCCATTATCCATCAGGGTTTTCAATTCCGACAGTTGGCTCAGCGCCGTTTGAGCCGTCATCTTGGCGGTCAGCGCCCGATTATATTTCTGGTTAAACGACTCCTCGGACATCGACAAATAAATAATGCCTTCGATAAATCCAATAAAGCTTGGAATCAGGGTCCAAGAAAACACGATGTAGAAAATGCCTTGACCAATCTTACCCAAGTAAAATTTGTGAATCCCGAATCCGCCTAAGAAGATACCGAATAGGCCCGCCACAATCCTATTACGCATTACCCCAGTCTCCTTTTTTGGTCTTTACGCAAACGACTTCCCGGCCCAACCATTTTGAATTCTTGAGTTTCGCACCCCGCCAACATCCGGTTTTGTCGCCCGGGGAGATACCGCGAATGCGTGCTAGCCCTCACGTTGTCGCCGGTTTCCACTTCTGCGGTTTAAGCGGTCTTATCGAGGGCTTGTAACTGATGACCCAAGAATGACTCCTCGAACAGGGCCTTGAGAGCGGCATAGTCGGGTGACTGTTTGAATTGCGAGAGGTCGACCGCGCCCGACCCGGCCATGGAGCGAAGGACCGCCTCCAGGAGTTCCTCGAACAGGGCCCACAGGCGTTCGGCGAGATTTTTTTCGA
>JAKADJ010000047.1 GCA_021820645.1 Bacillota bacterium | reverse complement strand
CTTGCGTGATTCCGGATTCCACCGTGCGCCGAAGATTTGCCGTCTCGGAGTTCACCAGGCGATTCACCTGATTCTTCATCCGACGCAGTACATCAATGCTTTCCCATTGCAACATCGCACGATGCGCCCCGACATAGCCGAGAAACGACCGAATTTGACTCCGATCTTTGAGGTAAACCAAGTATCCACCCCGTCTTGGCAAGACCTTGGCCCGTAAATGTAAGGAAGCGAGGGTTCCTACCACCAGGTCTCGGACTTCGACGTCAGACACCCAAAATTCTAACTGGGCCGCTCCACTTTCGGGATGCCCCAAATAGCCCCTGACTAAAAAACAACCGGCCAACCAGGCGTCCGCGGGCAATGTCACAGGTGCCGCCAGTATCGGCACCTGCCCTTGTAACGTGAACTGAATGCGCCCCTCACGACGGGATTGTAGTCTCGGTTGGAGTCCCAATAACTTCATCAAGCGAAATCCACGGCGAGCCATGGCCACGTTGTGCACCCGAAGCGTCACCGCTCCTGGGCCGAGATTGGGTCGACCGAGCACGCCACAAAGCTCTGCGTAGGCATGGTTCGGGTCGGGTAACGGCACCCCCGCTAACTCCGCTTTGACCTGGCGGGAATAGCTCCATCCAGGAATCCGGACCGCTTTACGCGTAATCGGGTTTCGAGCCATAGAGCATCTCCAATCCTTCCCTCCGCCCACTTAGGCCTCAGGCGTAACAATATTCGTAGCAACGCCCGGGCTAACTTTTCGGGATCGTGCCGGATCACGGTTTCCACGGAAACCAAGCGTTCGGCCACCACCAGAATCGGACCCAGATGTGGATCCCCGGGACTATCGACGGGATCCGCACCTTCTTGTTGATACCGTTCTCGCACCGGTTCGGGGATTGCCTCGTTATTGACCAACACCACATCAATCAGGTCGGGTCCCACGTGCTTCTCTAGGGTCGCCACGTGATCCTTTAGCGAAAAGTGATCGGTTTCCCCGGGCTGGGTCATAATGTTCGACACGTAAACCCTAAGCGCTTTACTGTGTCGAATCGCATCCGCGATGGGGGTTACTAACAGGTTGGGCAGGAGCGACGTGTACAGCGACCCCGGCCCCAGCACAATCATGTCGGCGGCCTTAATGGCTTCAATGGCCTCGGCCAGAGGCGTGGCGTCCGGCGGATCCATCCATACTTTTTGAATGGGTAGCGGCGCATGACCGATGCGGCTCTCGCCGCGAATCACTTGGCCATCGGATAGCAGCGCGTGAAGCGTCACATTATCCAACGTGGCCGGTAACACCGTACCGCGCACCGCTAAGACCCGACTGGATTCCCCAAGACCGGTCACGAAATCTCCCACCACTTGTTCCATCGCTGCCAAAAAAAGATTGCCAAAATTATGCCCGGCCAGTTCGCCCGACTCAAAGCGATGCTGAAAGAGTTGCTCCATGAGTGGCTCGGTATCCGCCAGCGCAATCATGCAATTCCGGATGTCACCCGGTGGCAACATCCCAAGGTCGCCGCGGAGCCTGCCGGAGCTCCCCCCATCATCAGCTACCGTAACAATCGCGGTGAGATTCGCAGTATAAGCTTTAAGTCCGCGCAGTACACTAGGGAGCCCGGTCCCCCCACCTAGCGCCACGATCCGGGGGCCTCGCGATAAATGGCGACGGGAATACAAAAGTCCAGCCCAACGGTCTGAGCCAATCGCCTCCGTAATGGTTTTGCTGATCCGTACTGATCCCAACACCACAAGCATGAGCCCACCTGACGCCAGTACCCAGGTAAAACCCGGACGGGTCCCGATGGGTCGAATCAGGAGCAAGACCGCACCACCAATACCCATAAATCCGAGCGCCACCAACACCAAATAACGCTTAAGCTTCAATCCTGGAGAGAGTAGGCGCCACATTTAAACGTCTGCCCTCTCGGTTAACACGAGATCGCGATGCTCCACGGCCACCATGAGTCCCAGATCCTGCTTTAAATACAAGCCCAGCCGATTGGCAAACACGACGGAGCGATGTTGGCCGCCGGTGCACCCGATTCCGACTGTAACCTGGGGCTTCCCTTCCTGTTGAAATTGAGGCGTTAGGAACTGCAACAAACTTTGTAGTCGTGTCAACGTCTCTTGAGCCAAAGGAAACCGCATCACATAGGTATCGACAGCCGGATCGTCACCCGTCAGCCGCCTTAAATCGTCCACGTAATACGGGTTAGGGAGAAACCGGACATCGAACACTAAGTCGGCGTCTTTCGGAAGACCATGCTTGAACCCGAAAGAAACCAACCTGACCTGGAAAGCGGACCCAGAGTCCATGCGAAACACGTCAGAAATGCGTTGACGCAGTTGGAGCGACGTGAGCCCAGAGGTATCGATCACCACGTCCGCCAATCCCCGTAATACGCCTAAGGTTTCTTTCTCTCGGCGCAAAGCCTCCACCAGCCGCCCATGGGCTTCCAGGGGATGACGTCGGCGGGATAGCTTATAGCGATGGATCAAAGTCTCCTCGTCGGCTTCAAGAAACAGGACCTGGTAACGCATATTGGCGTCTTCGAACACCTTAAGCGAACTCTCTAGGTCTTGAAAAAAGACCCCGCCCCGCACGTCCATGACCAATGCAGCCCCTTTAACCTCGGGGCTCTTTTGCACCAGTTCGGCAAATTTGGCCGCCAAATTCGGTGGCAGGTTATCCACACAAAAATAGCCTAAATCTTCGAAGACACGCATAGCCTCCGTACGGCCCGCACCAGACAGTCCCGAAATGATTACTAATCGTGCCGCCTCCATCGTGTGCCTCTGCCTCCTTGGCTCATGTTCCTCCCCTAGTGTATCATCCCGCTCGCAATTTGATCGGCAAGATTGTGGCCATTGCAGTCGGGAGCCTATGGCTCCATAGGTCATGGCCTGGAAACGCGATAGTCGGGGCGGATACGGCCGGACCATCCCACATAGGATCTACCAGGGACCCTAAAGCCCACCAAGATTTTTAGTGTCCGAAACGATAGCCGTAGACTATAATCGAGTGCAAAACTAAGGACTAAACGCATGTAATCCGCTCAATGTCCAGTTGGGAGGCCTCCTCATGAATTTCGCAATCCTCACCTCCGGCGGTGATGCACCGGGCATGAATGCAGCCATCCGGTCCTTCGTGCGCCGTGGTCTCGCCGATGGCCACAAAATATGGGGAATTCCTAGAGGTTTTGATGGGCTCGTGAACGGGAAACCTGAGAAGCTCACGCGTGCCTCGGTAGCTGATATATTGATGACCGGTGGCACCATCTTGCGTACCTCGCGATTTATTGAATTCCACCAAGCTGCCGTCAGGATTCGTGCCGTGGAGGCCATTTCGCGTTGGCATTTCGATGGTCTCGCCGTTATCGGAGGAAACGGCTCACTGGCTGGGGCCTATGCTCTCAGTCAAATGGGCATTCCAGTAGTAGGGATTCCTGCCAGCATTGACAACGACGTCCCCCAGACGGACTATAGCATCGGTTTCGATACGGCCATGAATAACATCGTGGCATCCATTGACAAAATTAGGGATACGGCATCGGCCCACGAGCGCATTTTTGTGGTCGAAGTGATGGGCAATCACTGTGGTGCTTTGGCCGTTGCCTCTGGACTTGCCTGCGGCGCGGAAGCCATTATTATCCCCGAACGCGTGCCGGACTGGGACGCTATCGCCAAGCGGCTACGGGCCACTTATGCGCGCGGCAAACGGCATAGCTTTATCATTGTCGCCGAAGGCGCCAAAGACGCCCCATCGGTCGCACTCGATCTGGGCCGTAGAACGGGTCATGAGGCCAAATGGGTGGTATTGGGGCACACCCAACGCGGAGGACCCCCTAGTGCTCAGGACCGGATCCGTGCCGCTCTCTTTGCTTCCGAGGCAGTCCAAGTCCTAGCTACCGGTCAAGCCGGAGTAATGGTGGGATGGCGCCGGGCTGAGCTTAATACAGTGCCCCTGGCCACGGTTGTGAGTAACGTCAGCACGCCCCCGCTGCCCTGGCAGGACTTAGCCGAACTCCTCGCTCGGTAATCTAACCCCGGTCGACGAAGGCCGTGCTCCGCTATGACTGGGTGCTGCCCGTGGGTACGCGCACCATGGATTCTGCCATGTGTAGGGCGTTCGTCGCGTGATGATAATTGCTAACTTCATAGAAAAAACTTCCCAGCTTAAATGTCACGTGGGTATGATTGCCATCGCCAGCAAATTCGATGGATAGATGCGCCTCAATTCCATTCGACAAGACCACAATCCCGGAATAGTATGCTCCGTAGGGAGAATTGGGATGATGGTTAGCAAATTGGCCCAGTACGGTGGGGGTGAGTTGAGTAGCCAGGACAGGGCGGGCGTTAAGAGGCCCGTAAGGATCCTGCGGGAAAGGCGTAGTGCTGCCCGCCACTGTTCCGTACCACGAGCCTAATCCTTGTCCTACCACGTACGGGGTGTTTAAGGGGAGATCAAAGGTCGAGGTCTGAATGTCCACCCCATAACTCGATGGGGTGGACTGAATGGTCAGGCGGGGCCACTTACTCGGCTTCCATGGGACATCATGAGGCAGATACACCGGAATCTTTTCGTGTTGTAGCGCCGGTACCACCGATCTCAAAATCGATGCAGGATGACCGGGAGGGGAGGACGTCCAGGCCGGCGCGGTACGTGCCGCGACGGGTAGCACATGGGTTGTCACGCGATAGCTGACGCCTAATCGATCTGTATAACCTGGCCGACGGGCGGGACCTAAATCAATCTCTTGAGCAATTAAGCGACCTCCCTGGCCAGTGGTGGAATTGATGTGATTGTTGTCAAACCAAGTCAGGGTGCCCGCCATGGGTCGTACCTGCGTGATGTCAGTACGGGCCATGCTCCGCGCCCAGGCCACCATGGCGCCTTTGCAAGTCGCCATAGTCGCCGACCCCATGGTCCCCGACTCGTATACGGCGTAGGTATCGGATCCTTCACGCCAGGTCAAAAGGGCGGCGACCACATAGGGCGCGCCCGTGCTACCCGACAATTTTGTGGTTTGCGCATACCACGATCCCACCAAACCCGAACCCAAAGCCACGTGATGGCGTGCCGGGCTCAACCGGGTTAGAGTGGTGGGTTCCCCAATAAAGGCCAGAACCGAGCCATTGGCGGCTTGTGGTGAAACAATCGGCGATTTAAATCCAAAGCCGCCTTGGTCAAGGGTGGCAATCGCATAGCCTTCGGTACGCCGCGAGGTCGGATAGACGACACCCGCCGCCAAACCCGGCGCCGCCATATGTGGCGTCTTCTTTAAATGGATAAAATTGGCGGACAAAACGGGTGCCTTCGAGGAAACCACCACATCTGGTAATATCCCAGGGCGTGTGCCCCACATGGCAGCTATCAGTCCCGGGGACGTATCTAATGCCGACAAATTGTTAGGTAGCCTAACGGGGACCCGGTGCTGCGACAGCAAGACGCCTTCTCCGAAACCGAAACCGAGAATCCCGGTTTGACGATAAACGGTAGGCAAGACGGGTGCCACGACCGACGGGTGGGGTGTGACCGGTTGCAAGGAACTGAGCGCCATCAATAGACCAGAAATGGTAGCCGCGCCCACCACGCTCGCGACCAGTCGAAACGAATACATAAGAGCCCTTCTTTCCACGCCGGATGACCATCCTAACCGAGATTAACGCCATGAGAACGCCGGTCGAGGTGAAAAGGTCACCATCACGGTGGGTGCTACCGGAATGCCAAGGGACCCCCCAGTGAGAACAATACTTCATTCCCAAATTTCCAGCAGGAAAATCGCATTGGGTGTCGAATTATGTTAAGTCTACAAATTTTTATCCCAGGTAGGAGGATGTTCCCATGGCGTCGTCATCCCCAGAACGCCCCTTGCGCTCCCGAAGCGACCGGAGCCCTAAAAAGGATACCAGGCCTACGTCTCCTCCTAAGATTGACGAGCGGCCTAGCCGTAGCCTTCGGGGGCGTTTGGTCCGAGAACGTCAGGTCGAACGTCGCTTCGCTTGGGCTTTTGGGTTGGTGGTCACCGTTACCACTCTGTATCTTGTGGCGCGTAGCCCCTGGGGGATTGCCTTATTGCGGCATTGGCACCTTAGGCTTTAAGTGATGGTGCCTCTAACACCCATTTCTCAATCGCGATTGCGGCGCCGTCCTCTTCGATGGGAGCCGTGACAAAGCGGGCCAAACGCTTAACCGAGGCGGGAGCCTGGCCCAGGGCCACGCCGAAGCCGCACCAGTGAAGCATGTCGCTATCGTTTTCCGCATCTCCAATCGCCATCACCTCGGACGACACAATGCCCAGCCTTTGACAGACTTCTTGAAGGGCTGGGCCCTTACCAACACCATGCTGTACAATTTCCAGGTAATCCTGCTGGGACTTAAACACCCGATAATTAAGGGCCGACGCCGGCTCCTCAATCACCGGACGGAACTGGTCCAGGACAGCCGAGTCGGCCTGTAACAAAATTTTGATCGGCGCTTCGGGCCAATCAAAGATGTCGGTCCCGGAGCGCACCCAGGCCGGAATATGATTACTCTCGATATAGTGTCGCGCCCGGCTATCCTCTCGGGAAATCCACATTTCGTCACCAATATAGACTTGAGCGAGGATGTCGTATTCTAAAGCTTTTTGGATGACAAAGTGAGCGGCTTGGCTCGACAGCCCATGGCGGAAAATCACCGACTCGTCAGGCATGGTTACCGCCTGCCCCCCGTTATAGGCAATTAAGGGACCCGGATTAAGCTTCAATTCTAACCAGTATCGGCGAGCGGACTGCACCATACGCCCAGTAGCCAACAGCACTCGCACGCCGCGGTCCTGCGCATCGGTCACCGCCTTCAATAAGCGGGGCCCGATCGCGCCGCTTGGTTGTACCGAGGTGCCGTCGAGGTCGAGCGCAATAAGCTTTACGTGTGCTTGAACAGCCAATGTATACCTCCCGAGATGATGCCTAGCAACAAAGCTCCCCATAAGGCAGGCATGAACCCACTGACCACGAAGCCGGGCACAATGGCGGACACCAGCCACAGCATCAGAGCATTAATGACCCAACCAAAAAGACCCAAGGTCAGGATGGTGATGGGGAAAGTAAGGATCCTGACAATCGGACGCACGATGGTATTCACCAGTCCGAGTGCGAGACTCGCCCAAATCACACTAGCGGTGGTGGCTGCCGAAATCCCGAGGCCGAGATGACTAATGATCCCTAGTCCGACGGCCGTAGCGATAAACACAACAACGAGGCGCATTTACGTCTCCTTTTCCAACTCTGGCTTATAGACCTCACGTAAATAGCTTACCACGGCCTCCGCTGCTTTGGTGGTCATACCGGGCAATCGAGCTAGATCCATCACCGATGACTCCGAGTGGACCAGCGCCTTAAGGTCCGGAAAGTGGCGTAGCACCTGTTTTTTTCGAGTGGGACCAATGCCCGGCACCTCGTCTAATAGAGATCGAAGATTTCTCTTGGTCCGGAGCTGCCTGTGAAACGTAATGGCAAAACGATGGGCTTCATCACGAATATGTTGCAGCATCTTAAGGGGCGGCGACTCTCGATCTAAAATGATTGGATTCGGGTTCTCAGGCTCGAAAAGCCACTCGTGTTCCTTGGCCAGACCAAAGACGGGAACCGGCGGCGCCCCAACTTCCTGCATGGCCTTATATGCATACCCGAGTTGTCCGCGTCCTCCGTCTATAATTAAGAGGTCTGGCGTCGTCGCAAACCGCTTCGTGTGCACATTTTCGTCGGCTAACTGCTGATGCCGGAAGCGGCGCATAATCACCTCGCGCATCGACAAAAAGTCGTTGGGTCCTTCCACCGACTGAATCTTAAAACGCCGATATTGACTTTTGTCAGGCCGTCCTCCGGTAAATACTACCATGGACGCCACCGATTCGGTGCCCTGGGTATTGGAGATATCATAGCACTCGATACGGTCTGGACTATGGTCAAGACCTAGGACATGCTGCAACCCCAATAGGGCATCCTCGCGCTCACGGTCCTTAACCTCTAGCCGACGTGATGCTTCGTCGCGTGCCAAGATGGCGTTTTGGCGCACCATACCTAAGAGCCGCTGTTTTTCTCCGCGTTGCGGCACCTTTAGGTCGATACGCCCACGACGCGTCTCTCGCAGCCATCGCACCATTTCGTCGGATTCCTCAGGCAACTGCTCAATTAAGATCTCCTGGGGGATATCCTGGGCGCGGCCATAGTACTGCAACAAAAAGGCACGAGCGATCTCCCCGTCGTTGGTCCCGTCGACTCCGGTCAGGGTCATCGCTTCTCGGCCGGTCAAGCGTCCCTCCCGCACTCGGAACACTTGGACGTAGGCATCCTGACTATCGACCACCCAACTGATGGCATCCAGGTTGCGACCCGCGTCCCGTGCCACTTTCTGCTGCGCCGTAATTTCCTCGATGGATCGGACCTGATCTCGAAGCTCCGCCGCACGCTCAAAGTCCAGCCGTGCCGCAGCCTCATTGAGTTGCACGATCAAATTGTCGCGCACGTCCTCCGCTTTGCCTTCTAAAAATAGTTCTACCGATCGCATCATGGCCCGATATTCTTCTCGTGCAATCAGGTTTTGGCACGGGGCCGGACAGCGTTTAATGTGATATTCGAGGCAAGGTCTTGCCGCATTTTTGAACTTCATATTAGTGCAGTTCCGGATCGGAAAAATCTTGCGAAGTAACCGGATAGTTTCGTGGACCGACTGCGCACGAGTATAGGGGCCAAAATAACGACTCCCGTTTTCTTGGGGCTTTCTTGCAATCAAGAGACGTGGAAAGTCCTCTTCCCAAGTTAACCGTAGATAGGGGTAGGCCTTGTCGTCCTTTAGGCGGATATTGTAATGGGGCTGCATCTGCTTGACCAGAGTGGCTTCCAAGATGAGGGCCTCCACCTCGGTGTCAGTGGTAATGATTTCGAAGTCTTCGACACGGCGCATCATGGCAGCCACCTTAGGAGCCAGGCGCGCCGGATCTTGAAAATAGCTGCGCACACGCTGTTTTAAGCTACGGGCTTTGCCGACGTAGATAACGTGGCCCGCACCGTCCTTCATCAAATACACCCCGGGTGTTTCAGGAAGCCCCTGGCGTTTTTTGTCGAGTGCCTCGGATAGGATTTTTGCCACCTCCTTCAGCCCAGCGACTTTACCGCAAGGTGGCGCGCCAGATGTTTTTTCAGGTACTGGCCGGTATAGGATTCCCGGTTTTCCATTACGGTTTCCGGGGCGCCCTCAGCAATGACCTGACCGCCACCGTCTCCGCCCTCAGGACCTAAATCGATGACCCAATCGGCACTCTGAATCACATCCAAGTTATGCTCAATAACGAGTACCGTGTCTCCTTGAGCCACCAGACGTTCGAGTACTCCCAAGAGATGGCGAATATCCTCGGCATGTAGTCCCGTGGTCGGCTCGTCCAAGACATAAAGCGTACGGCCTTCGGATCGGCGCGATAACTCCGTCGCCAGTTTAACCCGTTGGGCTTCTCCGCCCGAAAGAGTCGTGGCCGGCTGACCTAGGTGAATATAGCCGAGACCCACGTCCTGTAGCGTATCCAGTTTGCGTTTAAGTCGGCTATGGTGCTGAAAAAATTCCGTTGATTCATCGACCGTCATGGCCAATACGTCCGCGATGGTCTTCCCTCGGTAATGCACTTCCATTGTCTCCCGATTGTAACGCCGTCCTTTACAGACCTCACAGGGTACGTAGACATCCGGCAAAAAATGCATCTCAATCTTGAGAATTCCGTCGCCCTTGCACGCTTCGCATCGACCGCCCCGTAGGTTAAAGGAAAATCTTCCGGCCTTGTAGCCTCGTATGGCCGCCTCCGTGGTCCCCGCATATATTTCACGAATGAGATCGAAGGCCCCCGTGTAGGTGGCGGGATTGGACCGGGGGGTGCGTCCGATCGGGCTTTGGTCAATGGCGATGATTTTATCAAGGTTATCTAGACCAAGAATTTCGTCGTGAACTCCCACTCGCCGGTTCCGGGCTCCATTTAAGCGGATCTCCAGGGACTTTCTTAAGATTTCATTAATAAGGGTGGACTTCCCGGACCCGGAGACACCGGTCACCGCCACCATGAGCCCCAGGGGAATCCGTACCGTCAGATCTTTTAAATTATGCTCACGGGCACCCCGGATGGTAATCCAGCGATCACTGGGGTTCCGGCGCTGGTCGGGAATCGGTATCTCCCTGCGATGGGACAAATATTGTCCGGTGAGGCTTTCGGCAACCTCCATCACTTCTTTGGGAGTCCCTTCCGCAATGACCTGACCCCCATAGGCGCCGGGGCCCGGGCCAATGTCAATAAGAAAATCGGCTTCGAGCATGGTTTCTTCGTCATGCTCAACGACGAGCACCGTGTTGCCGAGATCTCGAAGCCGCTTCAGGGTCCCGATTAGACGGTCGTTATCTCGTTGATGGAGTCCGATCGAGGGTTCATCCAAGATGTAGAGGACGCCCATCAACGATGAACCAATCTGGGTAGCCAAACGGATGCGCTGTGCCTCACCACCGGATAGCGACCCCGCTGCTCGAGATAATGTCAGATACGAAAGGCCCACATCCATTAAGAAATTCATCCGTTCTAGGACTTCTTTAAGAATGGGTGATCCGATAAAGGCTTGGCGCCCTGCCAGTTTTAAACTTTGGAAGAAATCCCGGCCCTTGACAATCGAAAGGTCCGTCACTTGGGCAATGGAAAGTCCGCCGATGGTGACGCCCAGCACTTCAGGTTTTAGCCGTTGACCGTGACAGACCGCACAGGGCCGTGATGTCATATATTCTTCGACTTCGGCCTGCGCCGATTCGCTTCCCGCGTCCTTATAGCGGCGTTCCAAAATCGGAATCACACCCTGATACCGAAATTCTTGGTGATGCGCCCCATAGTGGCTATCAAAGGTAAAGGGCACCGGCTCCGGATATCCATATAACGCCACCTGCTGATGTTCGGCAGGCAACGCCCGATACGGGACATCCATAGCAATGCCCACTACTTTGGCAACTGTCGCCAATAAGTCGGGATAAAAGCGGCTGGTGGCCCGAGCAAACGGTGCCAGTGCGCCCTGGCGAAGGCTCAGACTAGGATCCGGCACTACGAGATCAGGATCGATTTCAAGTTTAAACCCAAGACCCGTACAAGACGGGCACGCGCCATACGGCGCGTTGAAACTAAACATCCGAGGTGTTAACTCCTCCAGAGAAATTCCACAATGAGCACAAGCTAAATCGCGGGCAAACACCTCGGCGGGCTCGTCGGGTGGGCCCACTTCAACCACACTGCCCGACAATTCCAACGCATGCTCGATCGATTCCGCCAGTCGTGACCCCACTGAAGGCTTTAACACAATCCGGTCGATCACTACCGATATGGTATGTTTTTGATTTTTGTTTAGCGTAGGAGGAGATTCTAATTCCGCTAAAACACCATCGACCCGGGCTCGGGTATAGCCTTGTCGTACCATATCGGCCATCACTTTATC
>JAKADJ010000046.1 GCA_021820645.1 Bacillota bacterium | reverse complement strand
GCAAACCCGCATTCTTCCGTGAAGTCTTGGGGGAAAATATTTTTAACTGACCCCGGAAAGCCTTACACTCCAAGGGAATCCGCACAGCGCAAAAGGCTCATATTGGTGGCAGTTCAGATGACTGGTGCCAATCCGATGGGGCTTGGGCGTCGTTATGCCGGATTCATTTAGGAATATCGACCGTGGACTTTGTCGCTTCCATATTGAGGGTGGATTGGGGTCATGGGCCGACAGAGTTTTGCATGACGCCGGTTCAGGCTGTCGTGTAGGAATTCCTACGAAAGACATTTTCAGCTAAGAAGAATCTCCCCAAAAACCGTTTTTGGGGTGGCAAGGCCATCAACCGCGACTCACCCCTTATCAACCGACCAACATTCGTGTCATCCACCTGTGGGTACCCGGTTGGCACAATAACGGCACCTAATCGACGTTATATGGGTGAGCTGTTGAATTCACCCATCTCGGGCGATAGTCGGATAGGCGGCCTCCCGGGTATCGTGACCTTGCACAACGGAAGGCAAGGAGGAATGAACACGTGGTTATCAGTCGGACGCGAAGTCAAAGCCGGGGGGCCAGCATAACGCGACGCGCGCTGAAGGCGGTAAAGTGGACGGGTCTCGGAATTGTGGTGGCGGGTCTACTGGCCAGTGATTTGGGAAACTTCGGGGTACCGCATTTTCCCAAAGCTTATGTGATTCGGTCCGGGTCCATGACGGGCACATTTAGTACGGGGGCAGTCGTTTTTGACCTCCCGGTGTCACATCATCCGATTTTCTATAAGGGCGAAATCGTCACTTTTTATAACCCGACTCAACCCGGCGAATTGTTGACCCACCGTATCATTGGAATAACGTCCCACGCCGGGCATCAGAGTCTCTTGCAAACCAAAGGTGACGCCAATAAGCTGCAAGATCCGTTCCGCACTCCGGTAAAAAACGTGGTGGGAGTCTATCAAGGAGAAGTGCCCTACCTCGGTTATCCAATTTCGTTCATTCAAAACAGGTGGGAATGGCTATTGGAAATGTTGGGTGCAACCGCTGCGATTCTTTTGTTTGTCCGGTGGATATCGGCCGAATTAAAGCAGGAGTCGCACCTATGAAAATAGCAAGCCTTAGCGTAGTTGGCGGTTGCATTATTGCGAGCTCTTTGTTGGGGGGATCGTCTTATGGGGCTCTTACCGCATCGGCGGCTTGGGGCTCAACGTTTCAGGCTCTCTCCATGCCTAGCGCCATGCCACTTCAATTGAAGGCACTCAAATTCACCATGAAATGGCCGAAAACGTCGGAGGCAGGAACAGGGTCCACATCGGGAACCAAAAAACAGTCAACAGTCGTGCAACTATCAAACAGTACACCGCCACCCGTTCCTTTACCAATAGCACTCAGCGGGCAGTCCTTAGGTCAATTGGTAAATTTGACAGGATCTGTGCTGCCGGTTTCGGTGATTGTATCGGGTATCCCAAATTACTCGCTGTCCTTGTCGCACGTCAATCTCGCATCAGGCATGACGTTACCTCTTGTGCTTCAAGGGCCACCCATCAAAACACCCGGAAACTACGCAATCACGGTTTCCGTGGATGTGGCAGGATTCACCGAGACCGGCACTACTACGGTGACCATCGGTGCCCCGCCAAAATCTAACCAGATGCCCGGCCCGGCACCGCCATGATTTCTTAAGCAGTTTACGGAGTTTCTTGTTCTCCTGCTCTGCCCGAGCACTTTTTCATACCAATCTGAGCTAATCTAAGGAGGAACCATCCAGTGATATCGAAGACGTTGAAAGTAGCGACTGCCGCGGTTGGCATTGGCGCCATGCTGGCAGCTATGGGAGCTTCGAGTTTTGCTCAATTCACCGCGCACACTAAGGACGCTCGAGCCAATAACACGTTTACCGCCGGGACCCTGAATATTCAAGCCATGGGTGCCACTTATTCAGAGGCCACTGAGGGGTCTAATCCGACCTTCACGGCTAAATACGATAAGATCTCGAACATGACGCCTGGAGACACGTGGACCAAGACACTTACGATTACTAATACAGGATCTTTGCCGGAACTGTATGACCTAACGGTAAATCCCAAGGGGAATTTATTTTCCCATGCCACTGGAGAAGAAGCCGGCGCCTTTATTGGTACGGTAGTGGGCCACCCAGATAACGGGATGGGCGCAACCGTGATGATAACCGGTATGTCGGGCCCGAAAAGTAGCAGTTCGAACACCACGCCCAACACGACATACACACTCATCAATGGGGCATATCTAGGTAACAAGGTGACGAGTAGTCAATGGGTGGAATTAGCGCCCGGCCAACAGAACACGTTAACCGTCTCGGTTCACCTGCCCTTCGGTGCCAACAACGCTTATCAGGGGGCTAGCGGCAAATTTGCGGTGAAGGTGCATGCGCAACAAGCCGACAACTATGCCAAGAGCGGAAAAGCATACGACATTATAGATCTGGCTAACACGCCAGCACCTCCCGGTGGTGGGAACCCTCCCGGTGGTGGGAACCCTCCGGGTGGTGGGAACCCTCCGGGTGGTAATAACCCTCCCGGCGGGGGACCTAATCACTAAGCGGCGAGTTTAAATTGCGGGCAGAGTAGGAGAAGGGGAAACTCTTCTCCTGCTACATTTTTGCGGGGATTCGTCTAAAGCACCGAGCAAAATTCTAGTTAGCTACACATGGCCCCGACAAGCTGGCCATTTTTTTCGGCCCCGTTTCAGCCCGTTCTCAGGATAACCTCGTATAATGGACACCGTGCGAAGAGGTTTGGTCGGCGAATCCGCCGCAGCGTTGGGGTACAATGGGGAGTTGCCGTATTGACATGACTTTGAGAAAATGGCGAAGGACGAAAATCGTCGAAGGCTGACGTATCCCTTCATCGAAATACGCTAAAAGTCCTGCAGCCAAACTAGGGGCATGGTTGCCGATATAGTGTCGTGGACCGATGACATACCTTTTGCGGATTGGGCAACTTGGATAATCACAACAGAGAGATGGGGGCATCGCTATGACGCCGGCAATGTGCAAATGGAGGGCCGATGAGGGGACTTCTGGGTTCGGTAACAGTCGGTGGGGATTATGGAGTGGTAAACCCGACTCATGGTGCAATTTTATCAGTGGGTGTTGGGGGGATCGCGCGTGAGTGTGAAAAAGAAGTCGTATGTGGAAGCGATGGACTTAGTGCGCGCGGTAACCATTGTGTCGGTGGTGGCCGTTCACTCGACCTGGTATACGGCCAATGGCCAGAACTGGGTCTCGTCGGGCGCAATTCTGTCTCTCTTGCACTTCACCCGTGAATCCTTTATGGCGCTTACCGGGTTTGTACTCACGTACTCATTATTTGGGAAGAAACTGCAATGGAAGTCGGTGTGGATCAAACGCTATAAACTGGTTTTGTTCCCGTACATGGCTTGGAGCGCGGCTTATATGTTAATGTTTAGCACGTTTGCCGGCGTGGGTGCCTTCCTATTAATGTACGGCAAGAATCTTCTCGATGGTGGAGCTTGGTTCCAACTGTACTATCTACTCATCACCATGCAATTTTACCTTATCTTGCCCCTGTTCTTGGTGTTAATGCGTGTCGCCAAAAAACATCCCTGGTGGGTTCTTGGTGCTGCTTTGGTGTTCCAATTGGCCCTTATGACCTACGACCAATATGGTGTCGGTCCCCATCCGGGTGGACTTAATATTTATACGGGTGAAGAAGTGTGGACCTACACCTTGTTCTTTGTTATGGGAGGCGTGGGAGCACTCCATTGGCCAGTGGTGCGTGCATGGCTCGCCACGCATTTTCGCACAGTATTGACCTGGAGCGGCGTTACCGCAGGGGTGATGTTGGCAGAATTCTTCCTGCAAACTTATGTAGGCCACAATATGACGCTGGCAGATGCTGTATTGCAACCGGCCATGATTCCATGGGCGGTCATGATTATCGTGCTTCTATCAGCGATTGGGGTTCGTTATGAGACCCGGCGACAAAGTAACCCACGATACGGAAAGTTGGTTAAGTGGATTGCCGACCTCAGTTTTGGCATCTATTTAGTGCATCCAATGATCCTAGAGTGGTGGGCCTGGCTTTTATCTAAGTTTTATCTCTACAAGCCGTCCTATCTTCTTGATGCAATTACCGTCACGCTATTAGTCACTCTCTCCATGCTGGGAATGGCATTAATCGGCAGGACACCCATAAGTCCTTGGCTCATTGGTCGCTCTGCCGCCACCATCCGTAGTGAGCGAAAGGGCACTGAAGTTTTGACACCCCGCCAGTTATGAGCAATTTGGGATATCGCTCGGGTCTCGGTACCATTCCTAGCAGGAGAGGTTACTTAGAGGCCAGCGCCGGGGAGCGGGTGGTGGCCTCCAAAAATTTAGTATTAGTCGTAATCGGAAGGAATGATCCCTGTGGGGCGAGGACCTAATGGACAAACGAAGAAACGGGGTAAATCCTCCCGGCCAAAGCCTAAGGGATCGAAACCTCGCGAAGAGGCACGGCTGCAGATGGCGGGATTGGATACGTGGCCCATCGTGGACTGCCGGATTAATGAGTCGTGGCAGAGTGGGATGGCTTCGATCCATCTTCTTAAGCGCAATCCGCGCTTAGACGATTACGCGTTTATCGCCTTCCTCGTAGACGTTAGAGGACTTGGACTAAAGGATGCCTTCATCCGCTGGCATGCAGGTCGCCAGGCTTTTAGCCGAGTGATGGAGCGCCTGGGGCGGGCGCGTGCTGCGGACCTGGAAGTTGATGACTACGAGGTCCCGAGTTTTATTGGGTGCCCTCCTGAGCTTATGGTACAGCTGGTGGTAGGAGGAATCCACTGGGCCCGCCAGAATAAGTTCCGTACTCCGCCCGATATCATCGAAGCGGCGGTAACAGTGCTTGGGGCAACCGTGATCAACACACCCGTTGACCTAGGTGTCTTCGGGCGAGATGGAAAGCCTGACTTGATTCTCACGTTTGAAGATGCCGCGCGTTTCCTAGAACATCCGCCCGAGTTGACTTGAGCGATAGGGGAGCTAGGAATCCAGTACGCCGGGCCCCGTTGCATTAAGGCGGGGGCCTCTTTTCGCCGCACCCGAGTCCTACTATGTGATCCCGAAAGATGCGTAACGAGGGGGACCATCAGCCTACAATATTACGGATCACCCACTGCTGAAACATGGGTTCCACAAAGAGATACTCGCCTCGCCCCATCTTTCGTAAGATGGAAAGGTGCTGTAACTTTGTCAGGGCGCGCCGTGCCGTGGTGGTGTCCAGACCATGGTAGGGTCGTCGACCTAGAGCTACTTGTCGTGTTACCGGAGCACCCCCCGTATGGATAGGATTTGCTTCCAGGAGTCTTCGTAGATTGGTTCCAAGGTAAGAGCCGCCTCTGATAGGCCTTCATAGACTCCCGAGATGTCGATCGTCCTATTATGGTTCATTATCGATCGGAAATAACTTTCGCCGAGTACTACCATCACGCAGAAAGGGTGGCCACCGGTTTTTTCCATTAACAACCCAATGGCATCTTGAGTGATTGTCATGCCCACTCGTTCGAATTTTTTCGTGATATAAGTGATCCATTCGGAGTCCGGAATCGGCGCCAGATGCAGCATGGTAGCAAATCGATAAAAGGCCTGACGGCGGTCGGCAAACAGCGTTTGAAGTAGGGAAGGTTCACTGCCCAGGAAAAGATAGGAGGTGGACAATTGTTGTTGCATAATGGATCGCATTTGCTTCAGAAGCAATGTTCCTCCTAAGCGCTCGATTCCCTGAAATTCGTCAAGTAGCACGATAACTCGACGACCATCGTTATGAGCGATGGTTTCAAGGGACGATAACGCCGCGTCGATGATCTGATAGGCATCGGGTGCGGTGGGGTTAAGATGGGCATGGAGCGCCAAATCATGAATTTTGACAGCAATTTCGGCGCGTTCCAACGTGCGTACGAGTTCACGAATGGTGTGCGAAAATTTCTGGAGCGGGCCAGTTCGCAGGCTCACTACACGGGACATCAGTTGGATGGCAAAGTCGTCGACCGAGGTGACGTGAAAGAGGTCAAGATGGAGCACATAATGTCCGTTGGCTGCCAGACGACGCAGTATTTCAACGGCTACAGATGTTTTACCAATCCTCCGCGGACCGGCTAGCGTCACGCTATCACCAGCAACCAGACGGAGACGGACTTCTTGAATAAAGCCACTCCGTTCCAATACGTCCTCTGAATTTAACACGTGCCCTTTTGGGAACAGTGCGTCCATCGGATCACTCCTAGGTCATCGATAGTCTCATTTTAGGTCAAAAAAAAGACCTATTGTCAAATGGGCATGGCGTCTAGAGTCTGGTATGGGCGGACAAGAACCCCCCCGGCTTTAGCCGCGGGGGGGTGTCAAGATGGCGTTTATCACGATCATGAGTCGTCTGGGCCTAGCGTACTCGGCGGTTTGCCGTCAATACGCCGCTATTACGCCGTCAGCCCTGGGCTCGGTGCCTCCTTGTAATGTCCCATTTACGTCTTTCCAAATGATTTGACCCCGACCAAAGGGCCCGTGGTCCGAAGCCACCGTAACCTCATGCCCGCGTTGGATGAGACTTTCAATAATTGCGGTTGGCATTGATGCTTCGACTACGACCTGGTTGCCCTCTTTCCAATGAAAGCGTGGGGCGTCTAATGCGGCCTGAGGATTCATGTTTTCCTCTAACACTCGACTTATAACTTGTACGTGGCCTTGGGGCTGCATAAAGCCGCCCATCACGCCGAAAGGTCCGATAGGCTCTCCATCGCGCGTTAAGAACCCTGGGATGATGGTATGGAACGATCGTTTTCTCGGCTCGAGGGAGTTTGGATGCCCTTCATCGAGGGAGAAGAGCCCGCCCCGGTTTTGCAAAGCAATGCCGGTACCGGGCACCACCAAGCCCGATCCGAATCCAGCGTAATTGCTTTGGATGTAGGAGACCATATTACCCTGGTCGTCGGCGGTGGCTAAGTACACCGTTCCACCTGGCGCGGGCGCGCCGGCGGTCCGGATTTGTGCCGTGGGGCCAATGAGTCGACGTCGCTCGTCAATATAGGTGTCGGACAGAAATTCCTCCGCCGTGTAGGGCATATGCCGGGGATCGGTGAGGTATTGAAAGGCGTCGGCGAACCCTAACTTAATGGCCTCAATTTGGTAGTGGATACGGTCGGCTGCCGAGTTGGAAGGCAGTCCGGCCAACATTTTAAGGGCCATTAGGGCCACTAATCCTTGCCCGTTGGGCGGTAGTTCCCACACCTGATATCCGTGAAAGTTTACTGATAAAGGCTCGACCCACTCCGGAGCAAAGTGCGCCAAGTCTTCTACGGTAATCACTCCACCGGTGTCGTGGGCAAAGCGAGCGATTTGCTCTGCTAGTGTGCCTTTGTAATAGGCATCGCCATTGCTGGACCCTATTTCCATTAATGTTTTGGCATGATCCGGCGAGCGCCAAATTTCTCCCGCGGCGGGCGTACGACCATCCGGGGCAAAAACCCGAAACCACTCCTGATATTCTGGGGTGGTGAGGGTTTCTTTGTAAATTTGGTAAGCTCTATCCCAAAAGTATGCGACGGTGGGGGCCACGGGATATCCTTCACGGGCTAAATGTGTGGCGGGCTCAAGGACTTGGGCCAGGCTTAATTTGCCAAAGCGTTCAGTGAGGGCCGCCCAGGCGGCAGGTGCCCCGGGAACGGTAACCGTGCACCAGCCCTTATTGGGCATTGTGTCATGGCCCTGTTGGCGGACCCATTCCCGAGTGAGACCGCGAGGGGCGGGACCGCTCGAATTGAGGCCATACAGTTTTCCCTTAGACCACACAATGGCAAATGCATCGCTGCCGATCCCGTTAGAAGTGGGTTCGGTGACTGTAAGGGCGGCGGCGGTGGCGATGGCAGCGTCAATGGCGTTGCCTCCCTGCTGTAACACCCGTAAACCGGCTTGAGCCGCTTGCGGCTCGGCAGTAGCCACCATCCCGTGCTGACCATATACGACGGTGCGCCGGGACGAATAGGGATAGGACTGGGGATCTGTCACAGGAGGTCTGATTAGTGTATCTTCCGGGCGATTAAGTGTGGGCATTAGTGGTCTTCCCTTCTCGAAACCTTAGTGTTGCACGCCAGTTGCCCATGGTGTGGGGTTTTCCCTGGCACCT
This sequence comes from Bacillota bacterium, assembly GCA_021820645.1. Next base: position 3,362 of record JAKADJ010000046.1, on the reverse strand, counting down.
GGTAATCAAAGAATCAAGCACAGAACAGCACAAAACTAGAGTAATCCTACGCGAGCGGGACTGACATCCCGCTTAGCCAATAGCAGGGGGCTCAAAACATCCGTACTCGCAAGGGCTCAGCTAGACGCCCCCGATTCGGTCGTGCGAAGGTCTTCGGTTCCTTGCAACCATCGTGCGCCAAATCCCGTTAACGCATGGTCTTGACGACGCGAGGCGTTATACCTCCCTACAATTGCGGAAGGCAACCGCTTATGCATCCTATTTTCAAAGATCGAACACATGGTTAGTCTATCACGAAACGACCTGGGTGCGTATTGCAGGAAAGAACGAAAGAGCTTGGCCTGACGGCGAGCGCTGACCTGCAATAAACTATGGGAGAGATGCGGCAGTGTGGGCTGTTTATGAAGCTAGGAGGAATTGCGCCGTCCTAGCTTGTTGACTTCGCCAGAACAAATACATAAAGCCCTGAATGTGTGCAATGGATGCTTTACGGAGTCCAATACGATGGCATCAGTGGGCCGTAGTCGTTGACGCGCGCGCACCAGCCCTAGGAGCCATTTAGGAACAGGATTTCTCCCTTCTTCGTTTGGTGCGCTCGGGTGGAGGATCCCGGTTGGTGGTGGAACTACTGGCTCTGCCCGGAGCACGAACCGGGGGCACCGTCTTTAAGGACGGTGCCCCGGTGATCCGTCGTATGGCTGCCCCGGCGCTAGTTAACCGGGATGACTATCGGACCTAGGTGCAATGCGGTGTCCCCAGCCTGGGCCAGTGCTACCTGTCCACTTATTGTGGGATGAATGTCCCCAGTTAACACATCCAACTGCTGGTGGCCGGCAAAGGCTGTGTAGGCATTAGCTACCGGAATGTTGGCGGCCTGAGCCACCTTTGCGATGGTAGCGTTCATGGCTACCAGAGGGGCATTGACCATGGCGTTTAGTATCACCATTTGGACCGGAACCGGGTTATAGAGGTTGTACAGAACGATCTTGGCTGTCGGTGCTTCTTGACGCACCAAGGTGACGATTTGGGTGAGGTTGGTACCGAATCCGGCAATGGCTTGCTGGACTTGCGATGCTTCCGTTGGCGTTAAAGTGGTCTGGCCGCTATAGAAAAGACCATCCTTTAGCGCGATACCCAAGAGATCATTGCTTCCGATGTTGATGGTGACAATCTTGGCGCTCTTGAGGGATCCCGCAAAGGCTGGCGTCGGAAGGGCCGTTAGCAGGTCTTTGGATGTCCAACCCGGCACGGCCAGATCGTTTACGGGCAATTTGGTGAATTTGCCCATAAGATAGGGAAATGCCAACGGTGAGGGCTCAAGATTGGGACCTAGGTTAAATCCATAACTAATGGAGTCCCCGAGCGCGACCAGGCCGTTAGGGGCAGGGCTCACCGCAAATGTGGTGGTAGCCATGGTGGCTTCGGTGGCATTGGAGACCGCGTTGGGGGCCTTGGCGTATACCACGGCTTGGTACACACCAGGCACTGGTGGCGTGAACGCAAATTGTGAGGAGCCATAGGATCCGCTCGCGATCCAGGCGTTTTCGGGAGTTTTAATCCAGAACTGATAAAGGGCCCCCGATACGTTCCTAGAGCTGGCATCCAGTGTCTCGGGATGCCCAACTGTTCCCAGAGACGGGCCGGCAGACAGGGTCGCGTTCCCCCCCACGTTGACGATGGCAGATTGGCCAACCGCGTCTTGATAGCTGCCTTTAGCCAATTGAGTGGGGGTCATTCCGTAGGCTACCACCGTATAGGTTCCCGCGGCTAAAGTGTTTAACGTCACTGAGCTGCCGGTTGAATAGTTTTGGATGACTTTCCACTGGCCGGCGGCATTGCCGAGCCAGAATTGGTATTCCAGTGAGGCAGATGAAGACGCGGCGTACGTTAGAGGGGTGCCTAGTGGGGCGGTTCCGGTTGGCCCCTTTAGAGTCAAGGTGGGTGGTGGCACCACCACGGTTTGAGGCACCGCGACCCCCGTGGTTGTATTCTGGGCCACTCCGGTCACGGGGCTACTGTGATTCATCCATACTCCATAATATTCCTGACTGATAGTGTTGTGGGTGATCGTGGTGGCGCCAACTTCTGAGCCAGTCCCCATGACGGCGATACCAGTCGGTTCCATCAATCCGAATTCAGGATCCGGACCATTGCTAGAGATGCTGTTATTAATCACTTGGGTTCCTGACATGGTCTGCCCGGGGGCCGTAAGATGGACCAGGATTCCCGGGATCTGGTTATTGGTGATGATGTTTCCCGTGACTACGTTGTTGATGGATTTGCTCCCCATTGGTGCAACCCCAATGTCGATGCCCTGAGGATTGCCGCTGACGGTATTCCCTGACACCGTGTTTCCGATCGACCCAGCGCTATTAAACGAAGCCACCACAATGCCACAACCCTTGGTGTTATTGGTAATCGTATTGTTGGCAATGGTGTTACCCTGCGAGGGGAGTGGCGGATGATAGGCGAAGGGATAGGCCAGGCCCGGTGAAAAAGTTCCGTCGTCCGTAAGTGCTACGCCTCCACCCGCATTTTGGGTGATGAGATTATCGGTAATGGTGCTGCCTGTCGAGCCCATCATGGTGATGGCCTTATCCTCGAAGACGGTGGGACTCATTTGCATGCCGTTTTGGGTGATGACATCATGAGTGATGGTCACCTGTGAGGTGTCCGAAACTAAAATCCCCTCGTTATTCGCATGTTCTAGGGTGAGATGGGCTATCGTGGTGCCTTTCGCAGCCGCCCCATTGATCCAGATCGCATTGTTATATCCATCCGCATTGATAATGGTCTTCGCGGCTTGGCCGGTTTCACCGGTAATGGTTACGGTCTGGGCAATAATGGGGGATTCATTGTAGGTTCCCGGCATGACGATGATGGTCGAGCCGGCAGGTACCTTAGACACGGCGAAATCAATGGTCCGATAGGGACTGGTAGATGCTCCGGTCCCACTTTGATTATGACCCGTTGGACTCACGTAGACCGTAAGGGATGGAGGCGCAGCGGCAAGGGCTTCGGGCCCGACCAAGGTTAATGCGGTCAACAGTCCGCCAGCCACCAAAGACATCCGTTTGTAAATGCGTTTAATAGCAAATCACCATCCTTATGTGACAGTGTGTGCCCGATTTATGCGGGCGGTTGAATCGTATATATTTTGGCATAAGTGCCAATTCAAGGCAATCAGCAAAACGATCGAAAGGTTTGGATGTGTCACGGTAAATGCTGGCCCGTTGCGCGATCAGAAATTCCTCGGTTCCAGCCAGGATTAGGTTCCCATTACTACTCCCCGCATTGCGAACCTGGACTGTAAAAACGTGGACGGGCGTCGGAGGTGGCGGTAGAATCGAAATAAAAGCTCA
>JAKADJ010000045.1 GCA_021820645.1 Bacillota bacterium | reverse complement strand
AGCGGGGCCGTAGCCTTGATGTTTTTTTTGGTGGTCACGGTCGTGGCGTCGGCGTCCAACGGGGTGGTGCTGTAAGTGGTGGCGGCAATCGGCACTTGGGTCAAAGCGTTAATTGTCATTGTACTGCTTGGCAATCTGGCAGAATTCGTGCTTCCAAAGGGGGATTTGCGGCGCTATACAGGATTGGTGGTGGGGCTAATTTTGCTGTTAGCCATGGTAAGCCCGGTCTGGAATATCCTCCATGGCACGCGCCCCAGTCTGATTCAGCAGCAGCTAATGGGTACCCCGAGCACGCAAGGTCTACATCAGGTGATCCAACAAGAGGAATGGGACCAAGCGGCAGCCATGGTGTTGACCTTTCCGGGGGTGAGCGGCTGCACCGTGCGACAAAGAGGACCCAAAGTGGTGGTGGCGGTCGTGGTCGATCCGAAAGTGAACCACAAAGACCTACGACAGTACATCGCCGGGGCTTTACAAGTATCGCTCGGAAGAACCGTATCGGTGCCGGCTGAGATCAAAATATCCGTTCTCTCCACCAGGACCCATGCGGGTAACCCAAACACACGTCAAAAGGAGGGCTAGGCATGCCCACTCGATTTACCGACTGGTGGCGGCAGATGACCACGCAGGATCGTCCCATGCTCATCCGACTCGTGGTGGTAGGGGCGCTGGGTGTGGGACTTCTAGCATTTAGTGGGTTAGGCTCCCCACCGCATAAGTCGGTCACGCCTAGCCCAGCCACCACATCGCTCTCTGGACAGGAGGCGGTCGTCGGCACTCAACTCACACACATCTTAGAAGCGATTCCGGGTGTTGGCGCGGTCTCGGTGGCGGTGACCCTGGACCGCACCATTCAAAGCCAATATGTGACCTCGAATCAGGGACTTACTAGCCCGAGTTCTAGTCCGCTCATGGTCACCAACCAGCAGGGGAGCTCGGTCGTGCCCCTGGACCAGGTGGGTCCCCTGGTAGGAGGAGTCGTGGTGGTGGCCAAAAGTGCTAATAACCCCAATATCCGGTCCGAGCTCGCAGAGGCAGTGCAAACTTTATTACAAGTTCAGGCCTATCAGGTGCTGATATTGCCTAACTAGGGCAAGAAGAGAAAGGAGCTAATTCCATGAAGCGACCCCAGATGATTCGATTTGCCGCGTTCGTGACCGTACTGGCGGTGCTACTCGGTTACGTGGTGTACCATCGTACTCAAGCCAATACCACGGTAATGACGGGGGTCAGTACCCCCACCAATAAAACGGCCCAACATGTCGCCAGTCTAGAGAATTACTTCGTAAACTATCGGATGCATCGGGACCGGCTGATGAGCCAGGAAATTGCGACCTTAAAGACCTTAGTCAACAATCCGAGCATCAGTCAAACCGCCAAGGATCAAGCTGCCGCGACGATGGTCGCGGATACCCAAGAACTAAAGCACGAAACCCAGATTGAGGGTCTCTTGAGCGCCCAAGGATTCCCTTTGAGTGCCGTGACGATCGCAGGCAATAAGGTCGATGTGACAATTGGCGGGGCCACGGTATCCAATCAACAGGTGGCGAGAATTGCCGCCGTGGTGACTCAAGTGACATCGTTACCCCCTGAGAACGTGGTCATTGTTCTAAAGAAGTAACTCTGTCCCATGGATTAGAGGGGGTTGGGCCCGGGTAGGCCCGATCCCTTCTTTTGTGAGAGAGTCTGATGCATCGGATGGGAAGTCCGTCCGCAGTAGCAAATGGGGATAGTCACCTCACTTCTGTCTAGAATGCAGAAATTTATTTTACAATATATGGAAGTGGCTTATCATAAGAATTGAGAGTCTAGGTGAACGGGCACACGTACGGTGCTGGGCGGAGGAGACTATGGACCGGAGAATGCATCAATCAAAGGAGCTATTAGATGAGTAGAGTGCTTATTGATCCAAATCAGTGGGAAGGAACTGTTCGACATGCTAATGCGCGGGGAAGATATTTACTAGATGATCTGGCAGACAATATAAAAACCTGGCAAGCGCTGCTTAAAACGGGATCGTTGGGACTTTATGATAAGCATCAAGTACCGTTAGCACAATCTTTTGAGGTCATTGGCGGCGCTACAGCACTTTTGTATCGCATGCCGCTAGAGCGCCATGGCGAAGTGGTGGCCACCCTAATTTCGCCTTATACGCGAGAGCGCATCGCTTCCCTTGGACCCGTAGAACATTTAGTTCTGCAACTCGCGTTGGTGTTAGCGGATTTGACAGAGTGGGCGGAGACCGAGGCCGAGCGTCGAGGGGAAAAGTTACGATTAGTCGAGGAATACGGTATGACGCCAGAGGTTAGAAAGCTTCTTGCCCTCTGTGGCCTCCAAGAAGACATTGTTCAGGTCATGGTCACTTTTGAATTGGGGACAAAAACCCCTTTTCAACATATGGAAATTCTGCGACGCTTTATCATTGCGGAAGTTTGGCGCTACCGTGAGGTATTTCCCTGGATAGCCTACCGTCCGGACGGGGTCATGACCTTATGCCCGAACACCCGAACGGGGGAAATGTTTCCCCAGGTCCAAGCATGGATTCGAGCATGGACTAAGAGTCACCCGGATCTCCCCATTCGAGTGTATATACAGGAAGTTGCGCAATTGGGGGACCTGCCGGCAGCGCTCCATGTAGCCGAGACCATGATGCAATTTTCCGCACGGTTTGGGATTTTCGGCATGGTAAATCCCGTGGTTGATAAACACTACGTGAAGATCTTAGCGGGGATCACTCCGGAGGACCTCGCCCAACTGGTCCATACCGTCCTCGGACCGCTGTTACGACCAGAGAATTACATGATTTTATGCACCCTAGAAGCCTACTTAGGGCAAGGCCAGTCTTTGGCCAAGACCGGCAAGGCCCTATATGTCCATCCCAATACCGCTCTCTATCGAATCAGGCAGGCAGAAAAGCTGATCGGCATGGATCTTAAAAACACCGAACAGCTCACGACAGTATGGATTGCCTTACGGGGCCATAGTCTCCTTTCAATTCGTCACGGCTATGAGACGTGACTCTATTTGGCCAGGGGACGATCTGGATCGGCCGTCTCTTTAGTCGTTGCCATAGGGATGCGCGGCCGAATGTCGGCAATCACGGGATAGATTAATGCCGCCGCAACCGCGCCAATGATTTGGGCCAAAAGGTAGATGGGAACCTCACGCCATAGGTTGGCTCCGCCAAGAATCCAATCGGCCAGTATGGGGCCTACGGTACGTGCCGGATTAATTGCCGCTCCTGAGACATTGCCGAGGAGGATAATCAGACCGGCTATATTGAGCCCGATAATAATCCCGGCCCAACCCGAAGGGGCCTTACGATTGACGGCAAGTCCGTACACCCCCAAAACTAAACAAAATTGGCCGATCCCTTCGGCAATCCCTGCTCTCCATAGGGGGACGCCGGGAAATGGGCCGGGGGCACCTAGTCCACCAATTAGCCAAGCGGCTTTCCCGTATACCAAAGCGATGGCGAACGCGCCCAGACTGGCTCCGACAAACTGGGCGACCCAATAACCGACGGCATCGCGCCACGCAATATGCCCATTGACCAGCAAGGAAAGCGTGACGGCTGGATTAATATGGGCCCCGCTGACATGGCCGAAGACATAGATCATGGTCATGATGGCAAAGGCAAACGCCAGACCAATGGCTAACCATTCCGCACTGCCTCCTAATGCCCCGATCCCGATGTCACTGACCGTGTAACGGGGAGCCCCGTGGCTTAAGATGAGTGTCATCGCAGCGGTGCCGGCGCCGACAAACACCAAAAAAAAGATACCAATTGATTCGGCCAGCATTTTTTGCCCCAAGGTATATTTTTCTACCATCTGAATCCTCCATTCACGGGTTGCTGATGATGTGGTTTTGTGCCATTTGAATTCCGCCGGGTAACCGGGTCAAACCCGGTTACCCTTTGGAAATCAGAAGGCTTAGCGGTTGGGGTGGATGAGCACCTTGGTGTAGCCCTCAATGCGCTTATCGAACTTCTGGTAGGCCATTGGCGCCTCTTCTAGAGAAATTTCGTGTGACACCACAAAGCTCGGCCGAGCCTTCCCCGAAACAATTAAGTTACGAAGCTGCCGATTATAGGTCTTAACGTTGCACTGCCCCGTGCCCATTTTCAAACCTTTTTCGAAGAATTTGCCGACCGGAAACGAGAGAAATCCCTCTTTGGCATGGGGATCTACACCTCCCGGATCCGATGGCACGTATAGGCCCGGGATACCGAGACCTCCGGTCGGACGCACAATGCGAACCATAGACACTAAAACCGTGTTGGGGACCTCCCGGCCTCCTTGGGTGGCTTGGTATCCGACCGCATCCACTGCCCGATCGACCATGGCGCCATGACGTCGTTCCAAGATTTGGTCCACGGCGTCACCTTGGTCAAAATTGATCGGAATGGCACCTATTGATTGTGCTCTTTCGAGACGCTCTGGTACCCGGTCAACCGAGTATACTTCTGACGCCCCTCGCAGCACAGCACTGTAGGCAGCCATCAGTCCCACTGGGCCGCCCCCGAAAACGACAACGGATTCACCCGGTTGGAACCCAGATAAGGTGACGCCATGCCAACCCGTCGGGAATATATCTGCCAATAAAGCGAAGTCGGCCTCATGCTCCTTTCCCGCGGGAAGACTCAGGGCGTTAAAGTCGGCGTAAGGTACCCGAAGATACTGGGCCTGTCCACCGGGATAGGGGCCCATGGCCACATACCCATAAGCGCTTCCAGCAAACCCGGGATTAACCTCTGTACAAAAGCCTGTGAAGCCGGCCTCGCAATTTTGACAATGTCCGCAACCGATGTTAAACGGCATGACGACACGGTCCCCAACCTGAAGCCGGGAGACAGCGGAACCGATCTCCATCACGATTCCCATGTTTTCGTGTCCGAACACAATCCCGGGCTCTGCCGCGGTGCGTCCTTCGTACATGTGTAAATCTGACCCACAAATGCACGATGTGGTGATTTTGACGATAACGTCCTCGGGATGCAAAATCCGAGGTTCGGGCACTTCATCGACCGCCACCTCAAACGGGCCTTGATATACCACTGCTTTCATCGTGTTACCTCCTTTAGAGCGCTTTATGGTACTAGGGACCCAACAGCGCCGAGGTTCCCCGGGGTGGCCGGTTTTTTCGGCGTCTTTTGGTACCAGAGAATTAGGACCGGTTATGATAAAATCCTTTTGGCTCCATGATTTTTGTGGAGAGACACAAGGATAGGGGACGGATTTAGGGTGCTTCACAATATATAGGTTGGGTGAGGGAGCACCAAGCCGAAGAGGATTGCGACCAGGAATTCGGTCAATGTTCGACGCCCCAATGCTTCATGAATACATTGTCGCGTTCGGCTCCAGCGTGTCGATCGAATGGCTTTGGGACATGCTAAGGTGCCCTAGACAATGCGGAACGAATGTGGTCTATTAATGGAGGACAAACCGGAGGTGTTCCATGTTCAACAAGATTTTAGTGGCCAACCGCGGGGAGATTGCGATCCGCGTGATGCGAGCAGCTAAGGAGTTAGGCATTAAAACGGTAGCCGTTTACTCTGATGCTGATAAGGCGTCTCCTCATGTTCAATATGCCGACGAGGCCTTCCCGATTGGGCCGGCACCCGCTCAACTCAGTTACTTACACATTCCGAATATTATCAATGCCGCGATCCAGACCGGAGCCGAAGCCATCCACCCGGGTTATGGATTCTTGTCGGAAAACCACCATTTCGCGGCGATATGTGAGACGTGGGGCATTGTGTTTATTGGCCCCCCAGCTCAAGCCATTGAACATATGGGGATTAAGGCCGAGGCCCGACAGATGATGGCTCAAGCCGGCGTTCCCGTGATTCCCGGCACCGAGGGCACCATTAGTGACCTCGAAGAAGCTCGGGCTATTGCAGAAACCATCGGGTACCCAATGCTAGTCAAAGCCTCGTTCGGTGGCGGCGGCCGAGGGATTCGGATCGTCGAAAATGCGGATGAACTAGGTGACGCCATCGAACGTGCCAGCCGAGAAGCCAAATCTGCCTTTGGGCAGGGCGACGTTTATTTGGAAAAATATCTTAAAAGGCCCCGCCACATTGAAATCCAGGTGTTAGCCGATCAGTTGGGACACACCATTGCCCTCGGCGAGCGAGAATCGTCGCTGCAACGCCGCCGCCAAAAGGTATTAGAGGAAGCGCCTTCGGTTGCGGTGACACCTGAACTACGGCAGAAAATGAGTGAAGCCGCGATTAAGGCGGCCGAGGCCGTGGGATACACCAGCGCGGGTACCTTAGAGTTTTTGCTCGATGAGGATGGAAAGAACTTTTACTTCATGGAGATGAATACCCGGGTTCAGGTGGAACATGCTTGCACCGAAATGGTCACGGGGATAGATATCGTCAAGGAACAAATCCGTGTCGCGGCCGGGCTGCCGCTTTCGATTACTCAGGATCAGGTGGCTATGAACGGCTGGAGTATTGAGTGTCGCATTAATGCCGAAGATCCCTCTAAACAATTTCGGCCTAGTCCGGGCACAGTGACCCTGTGGCAAGAGCCAGGGGGACCCGGGGTTCGTGTGGACGCCGGCGCGAGCACCGGATATGAAGTGCAGTCGTTTTATGATTCCTTATTGGCTAAAGTGGTGTGTTGGGGCCGGACCCGTGAAGAGGCCATGGAACGTATGCGTCGTGCCTTAGATGAATTTAAGATTGAAGGGGTCAAAACTACCCTAGAATTGCATCGGAACCTATTGACGGACCCCGATTTCCAAAAGGGTGCGATTCACACCAACTTTCTGGCGGAACGCATGGAAGGCGCCTAAGAGGGAGGGGAATATGGGAGACTCTGATGCCAGCGTGGTGCCATCAATCCAGATCGCAAACGACGTCATCGCCTCTATTGCGGGCTTGGCGGCCGCCGAGGTTAGTGGTGTTGCCAGCATGGCTGGCGGGCTAACCGGTGGTATTTCCGAAATGCTAGGCAAGCGGGGGCCCGCTAAAGGGGTTAAGCTGGAGGTCGAGGGCAACCAAGTAGGACTCGATTTGTATGTGGTGATCCGTTATGGTTGCAAGATCCCGGAAGTAGCGGGTCAACTTCAAGAGCGGGTAAAAGTGCAGATCGAAAATATGACGGGCTTGACCGTATCGCATGTGAATATTCACGTACAAGGAGTGTCTTTTGAACCCGAGCCAACGTCCAGCGAATCTTAAAATAGGGGAGGCATTGTCATGGCACGTCATCGCGGACGGGAAGTCGCCCTACGTGTTTTGTTTGAGCATGATCTGGCTCACGCCGAACCGCAAGGCCTTTTAGATCACGCCTTGGTCGATGAAACGGCAATGAACCAAGAGTTCGCACGGGCTCTGGTCGAGGGTGTTGTCGAACACTCTGAGGAATTAGATGATCGGATTGGGAAGGCAGCTATTGATTGGAAGCTCAGCCGGATGCCGACGATTGATCGCAATATTTTACGGTTGGCAACCTACGAAATGCTTTACGCGAGGGACGTGCCGATTTCCGTCATCATAAGTGAAGCCTTAGAACTTGCCCAGGATTATAGTACGATAGACGCGAAAAAGTTTGTCAATGGGGTACTGTCGACCTTGGCACATGAAATGCGCCCGGAGGGTGATCAGGATCGGCACACGACGTAACACGGTTCCGCGCGTACTTGGCATAGACACCAGCGCTTATACGACCTCACTAGCCGTCGTCAACGGAGGGCGGGTCGAATGGGAGGCCCGTGAAGTACTTCTGGTGCCACCTGGTCATCGCGGACTAAGGCCGAGTGATGCAGTCTTCCAGCACGTAAGGAGCCTTCCCGAGCTTTATGCGCGATGCGAAACCGAGACCAACGGGGTGGCGTTTCGGGCTGTAGCGGCATCCACCCAGCCGCGGCCGGTTCCGGACTCCTACCTGCCTCCTTTTGTAGCCGGAACCTCAGCGGCCAAGGTTATTGCCCAGTCTTTAAAGATTCCCTTATTCCGCACGACGCATCAAGAAGGGCATATCCGAGCCGGCCTCTACGGCGAAGAGAACGCGTTTGGAGCACATTTTCACGTACTCCACATTTCGGGAGGCACCACCGAGCTTTTGCGTGTGACTCGTGTGGGCCCTGGGCGCTTCGATGTCGTCCGGGTAGGGGGTAGTGACGACCTATTTGCGGGACAGTTTATCGACCGGGTCGGGGTGGCCCTCGGGCTCCCTTTCCCAGCGGGAAAGGCTCTCCAAGAGCTGGCCAGTGAGAGTCGGAATCCGGTGGCGCTGCCGACGGTCTCACCACGGCAGAACAAGGATGGGGTATGGACCAGTTTCTCGGGTCTTACTACGGCAGCCGAGCGTTCCATCCTTCAGCACGATGCCAAAGACGTGGCACGAGGAGTCGAAATGGCGCTGAGCCGGACTCTGATCGCACTGGTCCTAAAAGGGATGCTACCCGGACCCCTCTTGGTTGTCGGGGGGGTCGCGGCCAATCGCCAATTGCGTGACGACTGTGTCACCCAGCTTAACGCTCAGCAGGGATGGCGGGTACGCTTTGGGACGCCAGAATTGAGTCGGGATAATGCGGTAGGCGTCGCCTTGATTGGATGGGATCGACTCACCGCGAGTGAGGGAGGATAAAGATGTCGCAAATTCTCGATGGGAAAGTAGTGAGCGCCCAAGTACGGACAGAGGTTCGGGAAAAAGTCGCGAACTATCGGGAACGGACCGGGAAGCAGCCGGGTCTCACCGTGATTTTGGTGGGGGATGATCCGGCATCGGCGATTTATGTCGCGAGCAAAGAAAGAGCGTGTCATGAGGTGGGCATTAGTTCACGCACCGTGCGTTTGGCCAGCACCGCGACTACGGAGGATGTGGTCCGCGCGGTGATGACGGCCAATCAGGATCCCACTGTGCATGGAATTTTAGTGCAAATGCCGCTGCCATCCGGGGTTAATGGTCAACAAGTACTCGAGGCGCTCGACCCGGCCAAAGATGTTGACGGACTGACTACCCATAGTCAAGGATTGCTGGCCAAAGGCTCGCCAGGGCTTTACCCTTGCACCCCATTTGGGGTGCTCCGGCTATTAGACTATTATGAGATCCCGATCCGGGGCAAACGGGCGCTAATCATTGGTCGTAGCGTCCTCGTCGGACGTCCCATGGGACTGTTGTTGCTGGGGCGTGATGCCACCGTGACCTTTGCCCATTCCCAGACCAGAGATCTGCCCCAGTTAATCAATGATGCGGAAATTTTGGTTGCAGCCCTAGGTCGTCCGAAGATGATTCAGGGCGATTGGATTCGGCCGGGAACGGTAGTGGTGGATGTTGGAATTAATCGGCAGGGCAAGAAAGTGGTGGGTGACGTGGATTTTCAAGAGGTTCAAGAGAAAGCGGCTTGGATTACGCCGGTACCCGGTGGAGTGGGACTGATGACCGTATCCATGTTGCTCGAAAATACCTGGCAAGCGTTCTTTAGCCGCGAAGGTGCGCAATGATCCAGGGCAACCCAGTGTTGCGGGTAAGTCAATTGGTACAGGCCATTCGGCAACTGGTGGAGGGGGTGCCGGGTTGGCAAAAAGTCTGGGTCGAGGCGGAATTGTCGGGGGTGAAGCGCCATACTTCCGGGCACTGGTACTTTACCTTAAAAGATGATCAAGCGCAGTTACGCGCGGTGATGTTCCGACGTGACGCGGTGGGACTGGCAATGCCGCTTAGAGATGGGATGCAGGTTCAAGTGTTAGGACGGGTAGGCGTATTTGAACGGGATGGTCAGACCCAATTTTATGTGAGCGCAGTGCGCGACATCGGCATGGGTCGCGCACAACAGGTGCTAGAGCAACTGACCCAACGACTCGCGGCGGAAGGGGTGTTCTCTCGGCCCAAACGCATGGTGCCACGCCTGCCTCGCGCCATAGGGGTGATCACCTCGGAGACCGGTGCCGCGCGGCGCGACATAGGGGCAGTGATTGCGCGGCGGTATCCCGGAATGCCGGTGAGACTGTATCCGGTTGTGGTTCAGGGGGAGATTGCACCCGCGGCGGTTGCGGCGGCTCTACTTAGTGTCTCGGCGTCTGACGTGGATGTGGTCATTGTGGGCCGGGGCGGTGGATCAAAAGAAGACCTCAGTGCGTTTAATGATGAACGGGTCGTGCGTGCCGTGGTCCAGTGTGCGGTTCCAGTGATTTCGGCCGTCGGACACGAAATCGACACCACCTTAGTCGATTTGGCCGCGGATTTACGGGCGGCCACACCATCGGCGGCCGCGGAACTAGCGGTACCCGAACACGACCGCCTATTGGCCTGGCAAACTACGCTCTGGCAGCGTTCGGAGACGGCCGTGCGGCAGCGACTGCAATGGGAAGCTCGGCGGCTATCGGGATGGATCGAGCACGGGGTGTTACGACGACCCGTCCGATTGGTCCGAGGGAGTTGATCCCATCTCGACCGTCTCGGAGAGCGGGCGGATCGAGCCTGGGAAGCCGAGACCAGCACCCAACGCCATCGATGGGAACGCATTCAAGCCGGGCTCCGAGGGCTAAACCCCGAAAGCATACTGGAACGGGGCTATGCATACGTCACCAAAGAGTCGGGCGAACTGGTCACAGCGAGCGACGTGGATCCAGATGAGTCTTACCGCGTGCACTGGTATAATGGGTCACATCGGATGCGAAGAACGGAATCATAAGGAGGGGCCACATGTCCCACGCAGAGGACGAAGATTTAACCCAGTATGAACGGGTTATTCAACGCTTGGAAGAAATTGTTCGACTCCTGGAAGGGGGTCGGACACCTTTGGCGCAAAGTTTAGAGTTATACCGGGAAGCTAAGAGTTTAAGCGAGCGCGCCAACCGGCTATTGGAACGAGCCGAGGCGAGCCTGTCGGTGCATGGCGCTGCTATAGAGCGTTTGGGTGATGAATAGATGAGTGTTGGCGGATGGCTTGACGAAACGCGCAGTGTCATCGAGACCTGGATCGAGGCAGATCTTCTTTTCGAAGACGCTCCGAGTGGTAGTGTGGAGGAAGCCATGCGTTATTCTTTGCTGGCCAACGGAAAACGGCTGAGGCCGCAATTAGTTTTGGCTGGGGGCAATTACTTAGGGTATCCCATAGAGGATTTTCGTCAGCCGGCGCTGGCGGTAGAATATCTTCATACCTATTCGTTGATTCATGATGACCTGCCCGCGATGGACAATGATGATTGGCGACGCGGCAAACCGACCTCGCATCGGGTTTATGGGGAAGCCATGGCCATCTTGGCGGGAGATGCCCTACTCACCGAAGCCTTCAGCAAAATGGCGCACCCCACCCTCTGTCAAAAATTTGATGCGGAACGGGTCTTAAAAGCGGTGGCATTGTTAGGACAAGCGGCAGGACGAACTGGTCTTATTGCGGGTCAAGTAAAGGATTTGGCGTCCGAAGGCCAAAAATTGGAGGTGGGGGCGCTTTCTGACATCCACCGCAAAAAGACTGGTTCCTTAATCGTCGCTTGCCTCAGGATTCCGGCGATTTTGGTAGGTGATCAGGAAGCCGAAGCCCGCCTCACGGAGTTCGGCAATCATTTGGGCTTGGCGTTCCAAATTGTGGATGATATTTTAAATGAAATAGGAGACTCGCAGAAG
>JAKADJ010000044.1 GCA_021820645.1 Bacillota bacterium | reverse complement strand
CTGTTCCGATTATACCGAACCTCGCGGGTCAAGCCAATTAACAAAAACGACGCTGGGCTAAGGCCCGGCGTCGTCAGTACAAAAAAATGTCTCACTCGTTGTCCTCTTCGGGATCTTCCGGCAATGCTTGGTCCTGCGTTAGATTTTTCGCGCCGGGCCTGGTGGCGTCGTCCACGTTAAGGTCAATGCCTAATTCACGAGCCACCTCTTGTTGAAAACGTTCTTGGTTAAACTTCCGTAATGACTTTTTGGTATCGGGCACCCTGTTCACCTCCTGCCTCTCGCAGAGGTAGTGTGCGCAGGGTTGTGGTTTGGGACTCACGTAGTTCTTGCGAATTTTAGGAGACGGGTTGCAAAGTTTCCACCAATTCGTCGTTTAAATAAATTTTGGCCTCGATCCGCGCCGCCTGGCTTAGCATGCCCGAGACACTGCAATATTTTTCTTGACTCAAATGAACCGCACGGGAAATCTTGTCGATCGCACCCGGATCCGCCTGAAATCGATAGTTGAGGACGATGGTTCGAAACACTTTGGGATGTTCCTCTTGTCTAGTACCGTCTAGGTCCATCTGAAAACTATCCACCGTGACGCGCATTTTGTTTAGTATCGAAATCACATCGATGCCGGTGCACCCTCCTAGTGCCACGAGCACCAGTTCCATCGGTCGGACCCCTTGATTTTGGCCACCGACCTCTGGCGACGAGTCCATCACGATGGTGTGTCCCGAGCCCGACTCCGCGACAAATTTCATCCCCGCATCAAATTTCACCGAAGCCATCGGCATCACGCATCTCTCCTTTTTAGGACACTGTACTTATTCTAAACTCGTCGGGAACCGGGGGGTCGGGCCGCCACACCGGATGTTCCTCCACGGCACTGGCCCGCTCCGTCTCCGTCTTAAAGCATCGCTGCCATCGATCACACACCAAGCAACCTTCACTAATTTCCCGCACCGGTAGTTTTCGGCTCAGCTGATATTCTCTGGCCAACCCCACGCGGGTTAACACCCATTCCCCCCAGATGGGGTCCGGCAGCGTTTGAAAAATGAGGCGTGCCTGACTCTCCCGAGATTCCACCACCAGCCAGCCACGAGCAAAGCTACCAATCGCCAAATAGAGGTGCAACTGGGCCCAATGCAAGATCAAGGGCCCCTGATCTGCTATCCAAGCAAACTTCTCCGGATTGACGCTCTTGTACTCGATTGCCACCGGACCACTATCCCCATCAATGATGGCGTCGATTCGTCCTGAGATGCCGCGCTCCACATCTTTGATGGGGGCCTCGATGGCACGAACGCTGTGGGTTTTCAGCAATTCTTCTTGATACCGTTTATGAAACTGGGTTCCCGCTTGCATCGCCGTGAGCGTCTCCGGTGGCAAAAGCCGACCGAAACCCAAAAGATCCATGACGCTATACCGCAGGCACTGGCCCGCCAAAGATGGCGGGAAAGAACGCGGTTTTTTTATTGTTTTAGGCGCCCCCATTTGTCATGCCACGTCCCTTCCCATCCCGATTCCCACAAAAGAGCCTACCGATACTGGCCTCCCGGCGTGAGTACTCGTACCTCTACGGAATCTTCGGCCAGCAGATCCGAGAGAGCTTCTGGGGTACCTTTTAATGCGTCGAAGGTCCCATAATGCATCGGGATGACGACCTTAGGAGCCAAGAGCCGGGTCGCATAGGCGGCTTCTTTCGGACTCATCGTAAAGTGCCCGCCAATAGGCAATAGGCAGACATCGGGTGCATAAAGTGCGCGAATGTGGGCCATATCTCCAAACACATTGGTGTCCCCGGCATGATAAAGCGTCATCCCGTTTTCGAAGGTCACCACATAGCCGGCGGGTTCCCCCCCGTAGATAATTCCGCTCTCCGTTGAGATCCCCGAACTATGGTCCGCAAACACCATGGTGACTCGAATGTCTCCCAGGTCCAGCGTGCCGCCCTTGTTCATGCCTATGGTGTTGGCAACGCCCTGATCGGCTATGTACTGGGCAATTTCAAAGTTGCTAATGACCATAGCACCGCTCTCTTTGGCTAACGAAACGGCGCTCCCCATGTGGTCAAAGTGACCGTGGCTAATTAAAATGTAATCGACCGGTGTGTCGGTCCCGAGGGTGTTAAAAGATTCCGGGGCCTTGGGGTTTCCGTCCCGTTGTAGCCAGGGGTCAAACACCAGCGTCTTCCCACCCGGAGATTTCACCACAAAGCTCGCATGTCCGAGCCAGGTCAATTCCGTTCCGTCTAAATTCATTGTTCCGTCCCCCTCGATTGAATCCAGTTAATGTGCTGCCATGATCCATCTTACCGCGCTATCCCAGTTGGCGTGGACGCTGTCGGCTCCTGCCTTTAAGAGATCATCCGCAGGAAACGTGTTGTAGGCCAGTCCTAAGGCCAAACATCCGGCTGCCTTGGCCGCCATCATGTCGTAGGGGCTATCTCCCACGTACACGACGTGTTCCGCCGAGGTCTGCCATAGTTCCAAGGCTCTTAGTATAGGTGCCGGATGCGGCTTATGTTGACTGGTACTCGCTTGGTGCACCACCACCGAGAAATATGGCCAGAGTCCGAATAATTCGAGTCCGTGTTGGGCCATATCGAGCCGCTTGGAGGTGACCACTCCTAAATCATACCCCTGGTGCTTGAGCTTTTCGAGGGCAAGGTCCGCCCCGGGGACTAAAAAGACCCGTGCATCATGTTCACGATGGTTATGCTCCCGATAGATCGCGATGAGTCGGGCAATTTCTTCGGCCCCCAAGTGAGGGCGCATACGACCGAATTGATCCTCGAGGGTTTGGCCAAAGTAGACCAAAAGTTCCTGATCTGTCACAGTTTCCCCGAGTCCCGCCTCAAAGGCGTGGTGAAAGCTCGCCAAGATGAGGTCCATGGTATCCACTAAAGTCCCGTCTAAGTCGCACAGCACCCGATTAATCCTCATGAGTGGCCCACCGCAATATATAGCTCGATTCATCGAGGGATTGGTGCCCCTCGGCCACGTGTTCGGCATACAGGGCATAGCCTTGATCGGCTAACGGTATCGAGTGCCCGAGGGAGCGAGCCAGATCACGAGCCAATCCTAAGTCCTTAAAGCGATTAGCCACCGAAAACCCTGGCTTATAATCTTGGCGGCCAAAACGGTCCACCATTTTGGAGACTTCGAAGGATTGCGCCGAACCGTGACTCATCACCGCATCCATGGCTTCTAAAGCTAAACCCGCTTCCTGCCCCAGTCTTAGACCCTCGGCCGCTGCTATGAGGTTTAAGGCCGACACCAGATTAGACACGACCTTTAAGGCTTGCCCCTGCCCCACGTCGCCCACATACACGATCCGCCGTCCCAGCCGCTCTAAGTAGGGAGTGATCCTGTCAAAGGTAGACTTGGGCCCTCCCACCATGATGGTCAAGGTTGCATCCCGCGCCCCAACGTCGCCGCCGGTAACGGGGGCGTCACACCAGGTGGCCCCAATTTCACCAACTTCGTGAGCCATGCGCCGCGTTAAATCCACCGACACCGTGGAATGGTCGACGATGGTACTCCCGGGGGTGAGTCCCGCCAAAAGCCCCTCATCTCCATACATCACCGATTTTAGTGCGGCATCATCGGTCACCATAATGAATATTAAGCGCGCCTGCTGTCCCACCTCGTAAGGGGTGGATACCAGGGTAGCCCCCAATTCCTCAAGCCCCTGGGTTTTGGCGGGAGTGCGATTATACACCGTTACCGCTTGGTGTGCTAAGAGATGTTCTACCATCGGACGTCCCATAATCCCGGTGCCGATAAACCCTAGGCCTGGATCGCCCATTTCCATACTTGTCCCCCCATCTTCCTGGTCTATTCGAATCTTATCATGACCGGGCCAATTTTTCGGCGTATGCGTCCCATCTCCCCCTGGCGATGACACATTCGGATGGCCAAAGCGAATGCCTTAAAAAGCGGAGAGTCGAGCCATACTGGGTGTCGGGCGCCCGGCAAATCTTCAATATGTTTCCAGGGAAGGTACCCTTGACCACCGCAAGAAAAGTGATCACCCAGTACGGGTCGAATGGAGTCCTTGCCACCTGATAAACGACCGCGAAACAAGGGGATGGGAGCAAAGCGATGACCCAGACACTCTGGAAGAATCGGCCGTTTGTCGCCTTTACGGGGGCACAACTGCTGTCTAGCTTTGGAATGTGGATTTTGTATTTGGCCGTTATGGTCCTGATTGCGATCCGTTGGCATCAAGGCCCACTTGACGTGGCATTAGGCATGGTCGCCCTGACGGCGCCAGGAATTGTGGTGCACCCCTATGCTGGTGGTCTGGCGGACCGCTGGGACCGCAAACGGCTCATGCTTATATCTGACGTGCTGAGCGCACTGGCGGCGCTCTCCATCTTGGTGGTCCACGATCTGTGGCAGCTATATCTGGCCTTAGCTTTATTGGGAACCATCGACGCGTTCTTTTCCCCTGCGGAAGGGGGGATGTTGAAAGAGGTTGTTCCGGACGAGCAGATGGGGCAGGCCATGTCGCTTCGCATGCTGATTGCCCAGGGCACCAAGATTCTCGGGCCTAGCCTGAGCGGGTTGCTCGTGGCGGGGGTTGGGGCGCGGATTCCGTTCGCCGTCGATGGTTGTTGTTTCTTAGCGTCTGCCGTGATTGTCGCGTTCCTCCGGGGTGGTCGCGCTCATCTTGCCCGGAAGGCCACGAACGAACCAAAACCCCGATATCTGGATGGCTTTCGCTATCTGGTGAAGGCGCCGAGCCTCTTTGTCTTGGTGCTCTTCTTTGGCCTGATGTTATTGGTGCTACAGATGGTGGATTCCCAGTTTATCATCCTGCTTCGGCCCCTTCCCAATGCGAGTCGCCTATTGGGTATAACCATGTCAGCGTCCGGGGTGGGGATGGCGATTGCCGCCATCCTCATGCAAAAGGTCCGTGCAGCACGGCCATTGGCTTGGATGGCGCCGGCGACGATGGTGATTGGTCTCGGTTTCGGGGGCGCCGCCCTTCTTGCGGGGGCGCATTTCGGGTGGGGAGTGCCTTCGGTCGTCTTCGTGGCGGGGAGCTCGACTGCCGTGGTCATGATTCCGTTTTAGACGGCGGTCCAGCAAAAGACGCCGGTCAATTCGACGGGACGGGTGCAAGCGGCCGTCGGTACCGTCTCATCGGTTAGTGTGGTGGTAGGGCCGATTCTGGGTGGGCTCTTAATTCAGCAGATCCACGTGATCCCGGCATTCTTACTGGTTTCGGTGCTACTAACGTTGGTGGGCATGATAGGCTCCGTGATATCATGGACCCATAAGGGGGCCCAAAATGCCCAAGGTGAGCCAGCGACACAAGAAGGAGCGTCGGGAGCTCCTCATCTCGGCGGACGAACAGGTGTTTCTTAAAAAAGGGTATCCCCGCGCCACCGTACAGGATGTGTTGGATCAGGCCTCCGTCCGTCGCGGGGGCCTCTATCTCTACTTTTCCAACATGGTGGAGATTTTTGAGGCCGTGTTGGAACGGCAAGACAAGCGGTTTCTTAGCGAGCTCCGAGGGATTCTAAGTGGGAACCAAAATATCGGTGCCGCTTTGCTCGAGATGGTGACACCGGTGGGACCCCTTCAGGACAACGATCGTCGCCGGGTGGCCGTGGTTGTCGAATATAACTGTGATCACCGAGATGACCCTGAGCGGCGCGAGAAAATCTTGGCGCGCTATGACCGGGCCGTGGGTCTCCTCGTCGAGGCGATCGAGTCCGGCGTGACCCGGGGCGAGTTTCGTCCGACCCTTCCCATTGTTTCCGTGGCTCGTTTTCTTATGTCAGCGCAAGATGGCTATGCCGTCCATGTTGGAGTGCCGGGGACGGACCGCTACGATCCCGTGGACCATGGGCATACGATGGCGTTCTTCCTTAGGACGGGTCTTGGGATTGAGTCATTGGGTTTAACACAATGCATTCCCCGGCCCACAAGGGGCGTGGGTTCCTGAATGTTGGGACGGTACATTTCCTAATACTCGAAATTTACGGGAATAGGTGATAACAATAAGAATGAAGCGCACAAACGGATCGGTGGCAAATTCTGGAGTTCCTTAAAAGTATTGCCAGGGGAGCTCTGCGGGCAGCTAAGGTCGGCCGCGATGGAGGGTCTGCATTTGTCTGTCCAGCGACTTTTGGATAACCACTACAAGATTTTGTCGCGCATTACGTCCATTAGGAAAATGCTCTATTTTTGAACCCCTCTGACATGCGGGTCGACGATTATAAATGCTTGTGAATAAGACAAGACCGATTGTGTGGCGAGGCACCAAGTTGCTACAATGGATGTGATTGAAGCGATGAGGTGAGGTGACCGAGTGGCGGATAAAGATCTGTATCTCAAGGTACTCACGCGGAGCCTGTCCGATGGCGCCCTGGCGGCGATCGGCGTCCACGACGTCGAACTGGCCGCGGTGCTCCCGACCCATTTGCCGGCGGGCGAACTACGGGTGGACACGGTGTGGCGAATGGTGGATGGCCGGATTTTTCACTTGGAGTTTCAATCGCAACGGGAATCGACGTTGTATCGGTTCTTAGAGTATGATGCCCGCTTAGTGAGGCACTATGAGGCACCGGCGATTCGGACCGTCATTCTTTATCATGTCCCGGTGTCGCCGGCTCCGGCATCCATGGATTTGGGCATGATCCAATATCGTGTCGAGAATGTCTATCTCGCCGACCAGGATGGTGACGCGGCGCTCGGGGTGGTGGCCCAGCATCTGGCAAGCGATGCCTGGGAACCCGCGGACCGACTCCGACTGGCGTTGGCCATGACGATGCGAGCCGAGGATCGCCGGGCGCTATTTGGCCAAACGGTCGAGTTAATCGCCCAGGTGCCGACGCCCGATGAAGGGGATTTGGTGGCGGCGGCCATAATGGCGTTGGCGGAACAGGCGTTGACCGATGAGGAGATTGAACGACTGGGAAAGGAGTTGAGAAAGGTGTCCAAGATCCTAGATCGAACGGAACAGGTGGGCATCGAGAAAGGCCGTGCGGAAGGCCGTGCGGAAGGACTACAAGAAGCACAGGTCCGCATTGCACGGGCACTGTTAGACGAGGGCCGCCCGGTCGCGGAAGTCGTGCGCATTACCGGCTTAACACCGGGGCAAGTCCGCGCGCTGTGGCCTAAGTGAGGCGTGACCAGCTAGGTTTGGTGGCGGCGGGTCGCGGCCGCGTGGTCCCTATTTTTAAGCTGGCATCCTTGCGGGAATTAACGCCGCTAATCTCGAAGGACGCGCCCGAGGCCTCCCTCCAGTCCCTAATGACCATGCTGCCGTAGAGTCGCCGTCCTTACCCTGAACCACTATTTTATGTATTGGGCCACGATGGCGGACAACTGTGACTCCGTCCGAGCTCCGTTGATGCGGCGGACAAGAATACCCTTCGCATTGATAACGAGGAATACTGGATAGCTCGCCACGGCCCAATAATGAATGCCTGTCGGATCGACAAACACATGAATTGCTGGGAGGTTGAGGTCAAAACGGGTTCTATACCTGATCATCGTCTGGCGCATCTTCGTGACGTCACTGGCCGTGCCAACCTGGTCATGGCCTGAAAATGTCGGGTTTTCGAGTCATGGAACGCCGATGCCCCCGATCCTCGAGACATCCACAACATTGACCTCGAGGCCGGGCGTCTCCCTTACGATGGAGGGTACCACATAAGCATCTTCATAGGCACAATATTTGCACCAGCTCGCCATCAACATAATGAGCGTGAGACGCTGCCCCCTTACCACGGGTACGTGTTGACCCGTGGCTAAAGAAATACCCCGCTAGGTGCTGGGTAGCCGATCCGCCGTCGGCACGGGAGCCTTCCCCGGGACTATCTGAGCCCCAATCGCTAGATAGCCTACAACGAGCACAACCGCGGTGACGGCGGCTAGCAACCCCCAGATATACCTCGGTCGCTGCGGATTTTTAGCGCGGCGCGATTCAGACGACGTTCCCATGCGATGGCTACTCCTTTTGCACATATGTCCTATTTTATCTCGGGATGGCCGTGGCTCTCCAATCCCGTACGAATCCTATGGTGGTTCATCCCACCGTCGGTTGGAAACCGAGTGGAATACCCCTCCTCATTGAGAGCCGTGCCATCTGGCCCCAGTACTGGTCCCGGAGAATCCGTTGCCCATCCCGGATGGGCTATGATGCCAGGTGGCCTCGCGGTCATAGCTCCTCTTTGCCCGAGCCTGACGAAGTGCCACTCAGGGTTGGGGCAAGGGACTGGGGCGAAGGAAACCGCTCGATATACCAATAAGCACCGTGCGTCCCGCGGTCATACATCATGACATCGGCCTGGACGGCCTCCAGAGCGAGTTGGTATCGAGTGCGAATCGTGAACGTCAATCCCTCGGCGGACCAGTGCTTGCTCTGAACCGCAAAGGCCGTGGTCCCTCCGTCGGGCGGCTCAAACCCCATGTAAAGACCCTCTTTCATGCTGGTGATCCTTGTTAGGGACACGGTGGGCGTCACTGTCGCGTCTCGCCATGCGAGAACCGGATACGCTGGAGGAGTGGCGATCACGAGGGTTTGTCGGCCGCCGGCCGTGCTCCTACCGTGCACCAGAGCCACCTGGATCCGTTCTACCAATGTGATCACGCCACCACTACGGGTAGAGGCGGGGATTTTCATGTTCACATTGGTGGTCACGAGCGACCCAGAGCCGCTCCACTGATCGTTTGGGGTCGGGCCGGTCCATCGGGCGGGCAACCGAAACACCGCTTGCCCACGCACCGTATCTTGCATGCCCGTGACGGTCGGCACTTGAATGAGCGGCACCCAAATAGAGTACCAGTGTAGCGAGGGAATGGAGGAGAGGTTGCTCGGAGGAATGGTCAGGTGCACGGTACCCAACGCTACCCTAGTACCCGGGCCCGTGGACAGCGTTAACCCTGCTTCGGGTGGGTGTTGGGGTAAACGCGAGCGACTACTAACTCCGCCCTGGGCACTGACGACAAAACCGGATTGGCCACAACCACTCAGGCTTATTCCCAAGACCAAGCCCATCACGATCCCCATAAAATGCTTCATGCTCACCATCCTCAGCGACCCGACTGGCAGGTCGTATCTTTACGTTCTTTTTATTATAGCCCTGGGTCGTGTAGGCCCGGCCCAGTTTGTATTTTCCGTGTAGAAATACGTGACGTCGCTCGTATTGGTCGCGGTAGCTTGCATAGTGAGCATCTCGTTGTAATTCCACCCTTTAGTGGCGCTTCCAAACGGGGACGGTATCAGTTCTGTAATCCATCTTGTCCCTTATGTTAACCACCTTCCTGCCTCGAATCGTTTTGCTAAAGCGACCCGATACCTAAAACATTCCCGACTGCCCCATAAATTTCCTGCACCTTATTGCCACAATATTTCTATAGCAAGAACATCGCTAGTCGAGCGCTATAGAATTATTTTGGGATCAGTGCCGGGACAAGCGATGCCCCGATTGTCACGGTCCAAACCCGGGTGATGTGGGGGCCAACGGTGTTACAGTTTGCCGCACGCCTTGTGCGAATTGAGCACAAGCCATGGGGGGATCCCTGGCACGAAGGGCACCCAGTGAAGAAGGGCACCATCGGCGTTGTCAGTGCGGCCGCGTTGCCATGTGGGTCAAAGTCGTCCAGCACCTACCACGGTGCCGCTAAACGCCTCTCAAGGACGAATCATTGCCAGCAATCGGAGTCCACGGGACCGCAACAAAGCGCACCAAGGGCGCGGAATAGGAAACGGTGACATCGACGCTCTCGCGATCGAACGCTATTTTTCACCGCCCGTTGTCCAGTATAATGGGCGCAGTGAGGCATCGGCTTCGCGGTTGGGGGTGAGTCAATATGCGACCAGCCAGACTATCGATCCCCCTAATGGGTATCCTGAGTATGGTGTTGGCCGGTTGCGGGCAATCGACCATCGCCGCTACCCGGCAACCGCTAGTTGCCACCAGTGCCACCTTGAAGGCTTCCATTGACTGGCGTCCCAATCCACCGGTTCCGTTAAAAAACTGGAACCTATCGGTGGTGGCGAGGAATCGGCAGGGGGACAGGGTTCCCCGTAGTACCCGGGTCACCGTCACGATCCGGATGACATCAATGGACATGCCGCCCATCCGTGACACCTTGCACTGGGTGAGCCCGGGAACTTACCACGGCTCGGTCATCATTGTCATGCCCGGGACCATGAGGATTGTCGTCCGCATCACCTCCGATTCAGAACACCTAAAAAAGGTCTTTACCATCGTCACCACGGAATAGGGGGCGGTTTCATGGATTGGGGAGCCCAGGGATCACGACGCCGGCTTTTAGCCTTTGTCTTGTCGGTCGCGAGTTATGCCGCGGCCGTCTCAGCCGGGGTCCAGCAAATAAGTACCCACGCCGACCAAAAAGGGTGTGTGGATCCTCACACCCTACAATATAGTTGGATCCTATTAACTGGTGTGGTAGCAGGGATTGCCGTAGGCCCTTGGATCGTATCCTGGTTGTACCGCGGGATCCGAGTCGTCATGAGCACCGCGAGCGACGCCGCGTTACGGCGTCGGGTCCGCGCCGTGGCGACAAGCTTTATTCTGCTCGGCATGGCGGTCAACTTTCTTTGGATTATTCCTCGCCTTAATCTATTTATCGACGGGCATCGGACCCTTTTGGTGGAAGCGGACGTCATCCTCTACACCATGGGAGCTTTGTCGGGTGGATCGTGGTTTGCCCTTTTAGATCGCCAATCTTGGATAGGGATCTTGGTCATGCTGGCCATGGCCCTCATGATTATTAGCAGCGTACTAAGTGGGCATGGATGGTGCTAAACCAAACGCTTGAATAAATTTCACCCGACCTGCGACACAATGCTACAATGACGGCATAAAGGGCCACCGGGATCTATGGAAAGGGGCAAGACCGATGTTGCCACCTGTCATCGCGGACCAAGGATTTTTTGCACTTTGGCATCCGGAAGTAGCGCTTTTGGTGATTATTTTAGGGATTGCTTACGGAGAGGTGGTGGGACCGTTGCGGATTCGGTTCCCCAATGCGCCCCCCGTACCGAGATTTCGCCACGTGTCATTCTATCTAAGCCTGGTTACGGTCTATCTTGCCGTGGGAACCCCCCTGCAACTATTGGCGGATCGCTACTTGCTGACCGCCCACATGATTCAATTTGTCCTGTTGTCGATGGTGATGCCCCCACTCTTCTTAATTGGTCTCCCTACTTGGCTGCTTGAGCCGGTCATCCAAAAACCTCCTCTCCGCGCCCTGATTCGAATCGTCACGCGGCCGGGGATTGCCCTGGTGCTCTTTACCGTCGTGTTTTCCTTATTTCAACTTCCGCTCTTGTTGGAAGCCACCTTACGTATCAACGGGCTTTATGTTCTGGACCAATATTTGATGATGCTGGTCTCGATAGCCCTGTGGTGGCCCATTTATAGCCCCTCCACTAGGCTTCCCGCGCTGGCCCGACCCTTAACGCTTTTATATTTATTTGCGATGAGTTTACCTACCTTGTTGACCTTCGCTCTCATTACCCTGGCCTCCCGAGCCTTTTACCCCACGTATATTGCCGGGGCACATGCGCTCGGCCTGTCTCCTCTGCGTGACCAACAGGTGGGTGGCGCGGTGATGAAAGTTGCCACCATGCTCATCTTATTGGTGGTCTTCATTCAAGAGTTCTTTCGGTGGGTGCGCGAGGAACGCGCCAAAGAGTCCCTGATCACGATCCCCACTCATCATATCCGTAATCCCCTTTATCGACCCCAACACATCAAAGTGGTGAAAGACCACCACACCGATCCGGGTTCTTAAATGCGACCCGACCTCTTACTCTGGGCGCTCGGCGTCGGACTTTTGCAGGGTTTCATTCATTGCGCCGGGATGTGCGGACCCTTTGTTCTTGCCTTCAGTCTCTCCCTCGGCGGAAACCAAGAAGATGCCAACCAATCCCTTCGGCGCCGGGTGCTGGGTCTGCATCTAGCTCACAACGGGGGCCGCGTATTAAGCTTCACCGTGCTGGGAGGTCTCTTTGGTGCCCTCGGCTCCTTTGTCAACACCATCTCCAGCGCTACCGGGGTTGATGCCGTAGCTGGATTAATCGGGGGCCTCTTGATGATTTTATGGGCCGTTGACCAAGTTCGTACCGGACAC
>JAKADJ010000043.1 GCA_021820645.1 Bacillota bacterium | reverse complement strand
CCTTATAACTATCATCATCCAATTCTCTAAGGCTTGTCAACCGCTTGAACAAAATTTGCACACTACACCCTAACATCTTCCCAAAAACCGCCAGAGCACTCCGGTGCTCCGGCGGTTGCTAGTGCTTAGATTCAAGCTTCTGGTGATGGTGACTTTGCCGTGATGATCTTCTTTCTTGCCATCGCCGAGCGCGCCTTCGGAAAGGCTGTGGATAAGAAGTCATCCAGATAGTCACCCGAAACCGCTGGCGTCATAAGACTCACCCCTACGAACACGATGAAGTTACAGGCGAGCGCAATGAGCCCCGCATTAATTCCGAATAAGGGGTCATGTTTGGTGAGCAGCAAGATTCCACTAACCACCCAACCCACAATGATGCCGGCTGCGGCACCTTGTTTCGTTGCTCGACGCCAAAAGAGCCCTCCAATAATTACTGCCGGGAACAATTGGGAAATGAAGTCGTAGGCGATCAGAAGGACCACCACAATAAGTGCCGGAGCAGCCGCCGCCAGTCCAAACGCGAGTAGCGTGAGGGGAAACACCAGCCACTTGGTAAGCTTATACACGGTGCGTTCCTCCGCGTCATGTTTCAGTGCCCCGTATACGTTTTTTGCAATGAGGCTGGCAGACGTCATGATGATGGGACCAGCGGGTACGATAGCGGCAAATACCGCAGCGACGGTGAACACGATGAGAAACCACTCGGGGAAGGTCTTTAAGGCCAGCAGCATCACGACATCATTGCCTTTGACTTTCGCGACCGCAAAGATAATTACGGCGGCCAGTCCCACCGTCACCATCATCACTTTAATGAGTTGATACAGAGGCATGAAAACGGCCTGGAGTTTTAAGGTCCTCGGACTCTTGGCGGTATAGGCAATCCCAAACCACTGGGGCCACATCCATTGCCCCATCCCGGTCACCGCCACCGTGGTAATGAGCCAGAGCGGCCCTTGGTTTTTTGAGGCTCCGGGGATAACCAGAAACTTCGGGATTTTGGTCAGCATCGTCTGATACATATGCCCAAACGATCCAAAGTAGTGCAAGGGCACTACAATGAAGATGGCAATCACAGCGACGAACATTAAAATGTCTTTGATCATCGACTGCCAGGCGTTCCCTTTAATTCCTCCCAGCACCACCGCCAACGCTAACACTAAGAAACCAATGAGGTCCGAAACCGTCTGGTTGAACACGTTATGTCCTATCACTTGGACCACGGCGCCGAGACCCTCGATATTGAGATCGATATACGCAATCATAATGATGGCACTGGCGAGTGCCACAAACACGCCTAAATTGCGACTACGATAGCGTCCTGCCAAAAAGTCCGACTGGGTCACGTGGCCAAATTTCTTGCCAATGAGCCAGAGAGCGGGCAGGATAAAAAACCCGATGGCGTAAGCCACATCATTAAGGGCCACATTGTAAAAAGCCGAGCTCCCTTTAGTAAAAGCATAGCCCGCTAACCCTTGAAACGTAAACGCCGTATAAATTTCGGTGCCTAACAAAAACCACACAAAAATGGGCCCCATGCGACGGCTGTTAACCAGCCAACCTTCGAGGTTTTGGATTTCGCTTTGACCGATGAGAATACCTCCCACCGTAATAATCGCGACCGCCAATAACGCTACCACGAGCACCACACTAGCTTCGGACATCGTAACCCTCCTCGTCCCATTGCGGATTAATGCGGCGGTCAATTAAATATAGAGCGCCTAAGATCAGGGGGGTAACCAACGGAACCAGGGTAAACCAAAACAACATCGGCGGCATGCCTAAAATCGCGGGTCCCGCATGATTAAAGAACAAAACGGATACCCCCACGTATAGGACAAAGATTATGATGACCGCCCACACCCAATAACTTACGGCACGTTTCACATACACCATCCTCTCTCTTAATAACGCTCCACCCCTATTACGGTGCCATTCCAAAATTGCCAGCCGCCAATTCGTCAGACTATTTGATATGAGGACTGACGTAATACCAATATATACCCGAACATTGCAGATTGTCCAATAATTTTGTGAGTTGCACGCTAGTTTTTCTCGCGCAAAACCACCCTCCACCTATCGATGTCGATTTCCTTTCATCTATATTCGGCTGCATTGAGTTCACGTCATAAAGTTCGGGGGAGGATGCTATGCCGCGCCGCAATAGCGCCAACAAAGGAGCAAACCAGGGCCTTGGGCGATCGCGGGGCAACTGTACTCAGTTGCTTACGACAGTGACTTAAGAAGGGCGTCCGCGGTATCTGCTTCTGGAGAATCGTCAGGGCACCCAATTGACGATGCCGACGACGTAGACAGCCGGATTACGCTCAAAAATCTATTCCTCGACTTTTCAGCAGCCAATCGCCCCGATATGTGAAGTCTGCGAGCATGGAAATCAAGATATCTAATTGTTCGGCCTCTCCCCATCACGCCTTAGTTTCCGCACAAAATCCACGATGCCTGCGAAGGTGTCCGGAATGTCCTCATCGTGAGACTAAAGTCCGGCGCGCCCCCCCCCCCCGCTGGACGACTGCTCAGAGCGTTTTGGAGGGGCTCCGACGCACGTGCCGCAAGGCATCGACTGGTTGCCGCCGCGCGAGTTCCCGCTTGACCGCGTCCAGCACAAACCGGTCCCTGTCGGGACGATGTAAATATAGAAAGGGTACGGCATGTAATGTTCTGGAGCACTGCCGAATAGCCGAGGTTGTCGGATGCCACGGGCAATGCGCGATCGGGCTCTATGTTCTTTGCCCCTTATGACCCCGACAGGGTCTTTGATTCTACCTGTTGGTCATTCGTAAATGGCGTCATGGCACGGATTCTCTCCGGTCCTTGACGTAGGAGAATATCTCATCGACCGCGCGAACGACACCCATCGCACCACGGAACGACTCAGCCACCCTCCCACATTGCCGCCGTACCTCCAAGTTATTTATGAGGCCGTCCACGGCCTCGCGTAGGGTGATCGCAGTTAACCCTTCTTGTTGGATGTAAGCGCCTACCCTAAGTTCCTCGATACGCCGGGCGACTTGGTGTTGATCGGCTCCTTGGGGAAAGACCATAAGGGGCACTCCATGATAAAGACCTTCATTGGTGCTATTCATGCCGCCATGCGTGATAAACAGCGAAGCGCGTTCCAGAACCGATACCTGCGGCACATAGTTCCGAACGATAAAGTTTGGGGGAATTTCCCCAAGATCGGCGATCGAGGTTTGGCGTCCTACCGACAAGATGATGGTATAAGGCCTATCCGCGAAAGCAGCAAATGCCAGTCGATAAAAGTCTATCGCCTGATTAAACAAGGTGCCGAACGCGATATAAATCAGAGGCTTCGCCGTCAAATCCAGATCGGAAAAATTCCACTCTTCATCTGAAGATCGGATAGTCGGCCCCACAAATTGATAGGTCTCGTCAAAGTGGTCCCCCTCGGGCTGGAAATACCGCGACGTGTAAACTAGCGTCAGGGGCTCCGGATTGCAGTAGGCTTCGTAGACCGACCCCACCGCCACATTGTAGGTGCTCTGGACGGTACGAGCCACTTTGAAAAATGCTTCTAGGCTTTTTTCGTAAGCCTCTTTGCTTGTCCGTTGGGACCAGTCTTGCAACATCCTGTTCACAGTGGCCTCCGATCGGGCAAAGGTCGAAGAGGAGGTGATAGCTGGCTTGCCGAGTATTTGCGCCAGGATTCTTCCAGACCCCAACATGGAATCATGGATGATGTAGTCAATACGGCCGTTCCCAATTTGCTCCAGCGCACGAGGAATCACGATATCTGCCGTGCGCAAAAGACCGGTGGCCACGCCCACTAGATTATTAACCTCTCCGGCCCGCATGGCGGCCGTGAATTGAGCCCCGTCGAACGTTATGACTGACGCCCCCAGGGCTTCAAGACGGTCGCGGAAAGCTTCAGTCGTCATATAGATGACTTCTTCACCCCGGTGCAGAAGTTCCTCAACGAGTGCTATGGTCGGATTGACGTGCCCTTCGAGACCCCCATTGATGAATAACACACGTGCCATTGGCTGGTACCTACTTTCGGACGGGATTATGTAGTTGCAGTACACGATAAGCATGTCGCACCGCCGATCCGATTGTCAACACGGGCCACGCTCTAATGCGCATTGCAAAACTGCGAAATCTACGGAGTCTTATTCGGCACCTGCCTCTGCCATTGGCAACGACTGACGACCTCAAAATTATTGCTCGCTATGAGGCGGTACTGAATATCCAGGCATGAGGCCCGCCGATTCGGTAAATACTAGCGCCGAGGTGATAGATATGACGAGAAACAGCATCCGTGGGCTCGGCCTTGTGTCTTCGATTGTAATCCTTTCGGGATGCGGATCGATGGGTCACGCCTCGGGGGCCAAACATGGTTCGAGTCCCAACAAAGTCTCTAGTAGTCGCAAATCTTCTAAGCCAACAACCACCAAGAAGTCAGGCTCTAGCTCGAAGACTGGCGGCAGTGCCGCCAAAAAAGGAGGGACCCCCTCCAAAACGGGATCCTCTAGCTCCAAAAAACTCATGACCTTGGGTTTTTGGAGTCATCACAAATCGCTTCCTCCAACCAGCCTCGCGATGAGCGGCCACTCCTTGACCGCGATCTCGCCGTTTTGGTACTCTCTGACCGCAAGTGGCACGCTCAAGAGCAAAGTCGATATGCCATTACTGGCCGAGGCGCGAAAACTACACATTGCGATTACCCCGCTGGTCAATGATGCAACCGGAGCCCAGGCTTTTCTCACCAGCACCGCAACCCAAACCCGGGCCGTGCAAAGTATTGACCATATGATTGCGACGATGCACTTTCAGGGTGTGAACATTGACTTTGAACCACCACACACGCACTTGAAGTCCGCCTTAACCGCCTTCATGGTAAAGCTACGCGATCAACTGCCACGTAGCGACAGTATTACCATTGACGTGGTGCCCCATTCCGGAGGTGCCTACGACTACCCCAAGCTCGCACCCGAAGTCAACCAATTTGTGCTGATGAGTTATGACGAGCATTCAGATGGGACTCCGGCAGGTCCGGTGGCGGCGCTCAATTGGGTCACGAGTGTTGCCTCACGATTGAAGAGCTTGGTCCCCAGCTCCAAGATTGATCTCGGCGTCGCATTATATGGGTACTACTGGGCCGCCGGCAGCACCAAGGCGGTCACCGTCCCCTACGCGGCGATCACCCCGGCCATGAAAGCCAAGGCCACCTGGGATAGCCGCTACCAGGAAATGACCGCGCATATCGGTGGTGACGTTTATTGGTGGGAAAATCGAAAAGGGATCGCCCAAAAAATTGCCTTAGCCAAGAAAGATCATCTAGCCGGGATTGCCATGTGGCAGGTCGGATACGCCAATGGTGCCATCTATTCGGAGCTTCTAAAGAACATCGGCAAACAGCCGTAACCAAGTGCGTTCAACAGCCGAGGGACACCTCAGATTTTAGGTGTCCCTCGGCCATTTATTTCAGGGTCCGACGGAGTCATCACCAAATGGTGACCACATCGAAGTCTTTAAAGACGCGATCTTTCGAGATGATGGGTAACGCTTCTACTAAAGATTGCGCGGCCAATACCCGGTCAAACGGATCACGGTGACTCACACCAAAGGTTCCCGCCTTGATGGCGTGAGTCGAGTGAATAGCTAATTCGATCGCTCGCAGGGTCCGTAGATGCTGCGGGTACCCCTCTACCACGGCCCGCGCCTCGGGTAAGCGGCCCAGGTCAAACTTTATAGCAATTTCCCAAGCGCATGCCGCAGAGACTACGACCGTATTCTGAGCATCCTCGATAATCTCCATGGCTCGTGGTGACAATTTGTCTGGTTCGACCAGCGCCCACAGCAGAGCATGCGTGTCGAGCAAGACTTTTATTGCCATCGTTCGAGCTCGTCGTCAGGCAAGGGATCAAAGAACGACTCTGAGATTTTTCCGGGAACAAAGCCCAAGTGGCGCTTTTGGTCTTGACTTATAGGCACGAGTTTAGCGTACGGGCGACCACCCTTCGCAAGAATCACTTCGTCTCCGTCGCGGACCTGATCCAGAATCTTAGATAGATGGGTTTTGGCTTCGTGGACGTTTATTATACGCACGTAACACGCCTCCTTACTAAGTTCACTAGACTTAGTTTATCCCAAAATTCAGCCCACGAGCCATCGACCATCAAAAATCAAGGGCGCCTTCAAGGCGATTCATCTCGTCAACTCAATCAAAAATTCAAACTGGAATCAGCATTGACGCTCGAAACGACCGCTCCAGGCTTCGGTTCTGGCCTTGGAATCGTCATTCTGCTCCACTACAGCGTGAAAAACCGCTGCGGTTTCGCCACAACAGAGCGGGTCTAGGCGAGTTCATGTTTTCTTTGTTCCCTATCCATCATTTGTAGACCCGCATATTGACAAGTCCGATCCTAAAACGATATCCTAGGCACAATTTGATACGCACTCTTATCCAGACAGGTTGAGGGAACGGCCCGATGACGCCTGGGCAACCGACTATAAGCGCGGTGCCAATTCCGACGGTTAACTACCGGGAGATGAGAGAGACCTCCGCATCACTGCAGGCTCTCCATTTGCAGTTCGTTGTTGGAGGGATTTTTATGATCACCGCAACCTATGAGGTACCTTGGTCGGCACATCTTGCACAACGCGCCGAGTCCATAGCGATTGGCATGACAATAGGCGCTTGGGATGACGTACATCCCTTGCGCCAAGAGGAACTGCGTGGTTTTCGGGGCGAGGTGGGTGACATAACCCAGGTCAGTTCGGAAATAGGGCGCTTCAGAATCCATTCTCCTACCCAAAATATCAAGCCTACCATTGGGTCGCTCCTCACGGTGGTGTTTGGTAAGCTGTCTCTCGATGGCGCGATTCGCCTGGTGGGCCTCGACCTGCCCCAAGATTTTATTCAACACTTCCCCGGCCCTGCCTTGGGGCTACCCGGTCTTCGGGCGAAATTTGGGGTGCACCATCGGCCCTTTGTAATGTCGATCTTTAAGCGCGAAAATGGAGCCCGGTTGGATGAGTTTGAGCAAGCTTTCAAACAACAGATCGCTGGCGGTGTGGACTGGGTCAAGGACGACGAGATCTACTTTCACGATGACCATGCTCCCCTCGTAGAGCGTATTCAAGTGGCCGGTCGCCTCTTAAACGAACGACAGGACCAAACCGGCCAACCAGGGCTTTACGCACCCAACTTAGTCGGCACCCCCAAAGAAATGCTGAGCCTGGCGCATCGTGCGGTCGAACATGGTGCCGAAGGTTTTTTGGTCTCTCCATACGTCGCCGGTCTTGACGTCTTAATCGACTTGCGTCGCGACGGCATCGAAGTGCCTATCATCGCCCATCCCGCATTTGTCGGCGGTCAGGTCGCGCCTCATGGCTATGGCATCGCACCCGACATTTTGTTAGGACAGTTGCCACGATTGGCGGGCGCCGACATCGTCCTCTTTCCGTCTCCTTATGGCAGCGTCGGCATGGACCGGGATCTCGCCCAAGCGGTACATCACCGTCATATCGAACCCGCTCGCATTCCGGAGGTCGTATCGGGACCCTCGGCCGGCATTCATGCCGGACTCATCCCGCAATTGATTGAAGACTTTGGGTATGACATCGTGGTGAACGCAGGGAGTGCTATTCATGGTCACCCACACGGCACCGAGGCGGGTGCTCGCGTGCTGATGGAGACCGTGCAGGAGGTGTGCCGTGGCGCCGGACTCTAAGCCTCCCCTCATTGTTGTCTCCGATTTTGATGGAACCATCACGAGGGAGGATCTAGTGGTACGACTCACGACCCACTTTGCTCCTGACAATCAAGCGCTGGTCGATGCCATTAACGCACGCCGAGTGCCTTTGGGCGAAGGACTAGCTGGTCTGTTTCATGCCCTTTCTTCGTCGCGCGTCGATGAATACCGGGCCTTTATCCGACGCCACGGGCGCACTCGTGAAGGGTTCCCAGAATTCCTCGACAGATTGGCACAACTTGACGTTCCTTTTTATGTCGCTAGCAACGGTGTGGACCTGATTCTAGAACCTATTTTAGAAAACCTGGTCCCGCCTTCTCACATTTATGCCAATCTTGCCGACCTCAGCGAACCTCAGATTGTGGTGCGCTGGCCTTACCCTTGCTTACCCGAGAATCAACACGGATGTGGCCTCTGTAAGCCGCGACTGGTAAAAGCCCTCCGTAAACACTACCAGGCCCCGGTCCTTTTTATTGGAGACGGCGTTACAGATTTCGCAGGAGCGCAAGAAGCGGACTATGTTCTTGCTCGTTCACGGCTTGCCGAACGTCTCGAATCCCTCGAAAAACCTTTTGCTCGTTTCGAAGATTTCAAAGACGTGATGCATTACATTACCCAAATGATGGAGGAGGTCCTGGCCCATGACAGCATCTGAAGCCCAGTCTTTATTGATTCAGACCGCAAACCAACTAGGGACCCGGGGCTGGTTACGGGCGACCTCCGGTAACCTCTCCGTGCGGATTGCGGACAATCCTTTGACCATGGCGATCACCCGCAGCGGATCCGACAAGCAGAGTCTTCAAGTAGACGATGTCATCGGGATCTCGCAAAAACATGTCATATGGGGAAATGGTCGACCGTCTGCCGAAACCGGAATCCACGAAGCCATTTATACCCGTACCGAGTCCGGTGCCGTCCTTCATGTCCACACGGTGTTCAATAACCTGGCATCGATTGGACCGCAAGGCGGGCACCTCCGCCTGACGGGCAGTGAAATGTTAAAGGCGCTCGGATATTGGGGAGAGGATGCCGTCTGTGATCTGCCGGTCATCCCCAATTACGCCGATTTAGATCGCCTCTCCGCGACTGCGCTGGCCGCGATAGACCCCTCGGTCCCAGGGCTTTTGATTCAAGGCCACGGGGTCTACGCGTTTGGGGACGACATCCAAACGGCGGTCAGGCATTTGGAAGCCTTGGAATTCCTATTCGAGTGGCTCTATTACCAACAGCTCGGAAACCCGGCACGACTTGTGCTTTAAGGACACTATGGACGTGGTTATTTATCTAAAAGGGAGGTTTGTTTTTTAGATGGCATCCATTACTTTAGATTCGGGTTCGGTCATTTCAGAACCCCTCGCGCTTAATCATTATTTAGCGGACCACGGGATCTTCTACGAATATTGGGATCCCAGCATCCTGCCAGAACGGCTGCGGACCGGGTTGGACCTTACGGAATCCGAGAAATCTGCCGTGTTCGAAGCCTTCGCTGTGGAGTTGGATCGACTGTCCCAAGCCCATGGCTACTCGTCGCATGATATGATTATCTTAAACCCCAAGACCACCGCCAATCTTGAAGAGCTCTTGGTAAACTTCCAGCGCGAACACCATCATACGGAAGATGAAGTACGTTTCATTGTGGATGGCGAGGGGGTCTTTACCCTCACTCGCAACGGTGAACGATTTGCCGTCACAGTCACCGCTGGTGATCTCATCAGCGTGCCGTTCGGCACGCGTCACTACTTTACCCTCACCAACACTAGACATGTCAAAGCCATCCGACTATTTCAGTCAAAAGATGGCTGGACCGCCATTTATGACCCGGACGGTACGGCCTCATGATCCGATTGCCACGCGGAATTGTGGATTAATAGAGAAACTTGAATAAAGGGGAACCTGTTGTGCCGATCGAACCATCACAGCATCTTTTAAGTCTTCCTCATCAGTTTTTTGCAGATTTGGTCGGCAAGGCCGAGATCTTACGCCAGGCAGGCCACCCCATCATTAACCTGGGCCAAGGCAACCCTGACCAAAGCACCCCCGCTCCTATCATTGCCGCCTTGAAAGAGGCCGCGGATAGGCCGCAATATCATCGCTATATTCCTTTTAGTGGACTATTTGAGCTCAAAGCGGCCGTAGCCGAATGGTACCAATTACGACACGGGGTCGTTGTCGATCCGGCCCACGAGGTCTCGATCTTGATCGGAAGCAAGATCGGCCTGCAAGAAATTTCTCTCGCCCTACTGAATCCCGGTGATGTGGCCATGGTCCCCGATCCCGGTTATCCCGACTATTGGTCCGGGATCCGTTTGGCGGGAGCCAACATGCATCCCCTCCCGTTGCGTCCCGATCTGAACTTTTTGCCCGACTTATCCGAGTGGCGAACCGATGCTAAGTTAGCCTTCCTTAACTACCCGAACAATCCCACAGGACGACTGGCTTCACCGCAGTTTTTTGATGAAATCATCCAACTCGCCGCCAAAGATGGGATCGTGCTGGCTCACGACCTGGCATATGGGGATATCACGTTTGACGGGCGGGAGTCTATTAGTCTGCTCTCCCGGCCTGGCGGGAATGAAATCGGAATCGAATTTACCACCCTATCCAAGTCGTATAACATGGCGGGCTGGCGGCTCGGGTTCGCAGTTGGCAATCCCACCCTGATTCGGTACCTGGATTTACTGCAAGACCACTTACATTGTAGCCAATTTGGAGCCATTCAAATGGCCGGCGTGACCGCCTTACAGCAGCCGCTCGATGCCATAAAGGAACTGCGCACCCTTTATCAAGGACGTCGTGACCAATTTATTCAACGGGCCCGCCAAGTAGGATGGCACATCCCCCCGTCCGAGGGTAGTGTATTCGTCTGGTGCCCGGTTCCTGGCACCGAGACCGCCGTGCAGTTTTGTGACCGGGTGCTACTAGAAGCCGATGTGGTGCTCGCACCCGGCACCGGTTTCGGTGCCTCTGGGGAAGGCTTTGTCCGCGTCTCTTTAACCGCGCCGGCCGAACACTTGGCAGAGGCGGTCGATCGGATCGGTAGACTATTGTAAGGCACTCCGACGGGCCTAGCCTCGTTCGATAATCGACACACGGACCGCTGCCCCGGTGGCACTCGCGGCCTCGCTCGTGGCAACTAATTCAGTGGGTGCGGTGATTCCCTCACGGGACACTAAAAGCAAATCTCCGCGGTTCAACCGATCTCTCCATCCCGAGCCCATCTGAATGGTGAGATCTCCACTGATTCCGTAGAGAAGTTCCCAGCGCACAGTACCAGGGGTCTTTACAGGGAGTAGGAGCTCTCGATAACCAGGATTCTTAGTGCCCCAAGCAATGCCCTTCATCGTCGATTCGTAAGCTTCCAACGTCATGAGATTCAGATCGCGAGCCTGTCCCCAACTCTCGGTGGTCCACCCCCCATCAAAGGCGTCTTGGTCAAAGGGACCCAAGGACACTTCATGCTGCCCTTGGTGTTTCAGTTTCAAATGTCCTTCGGTGACCATCAATATCCGCCAGATGCCGGGTAGCTTGGTAAACACCGTGTGCTCCGCCTCGACCGTGGCGGTGCTAAGACGCCAACCAAAATCACGACGAAGGTATTGGCTCCCCTCGGGAAAGATTGCCAGTTCCGTGGTGGTGCCCCCGGACCATTTCGTGGTCCTGGACTCTGATGCTCGAATCAGTTGGATCCCATTGGCCATGATTCATTCCTCCAGGTTGCAACTGGTGCGTGCTGGCTATGTCGGCGTCCCCCAGCCCGTAAGTTCTTCCGTCACAGGATTCGTGTACTGCAATCGGGCTTAAGATTTGGGGCCCAAAAACACGGAATTAATCCAAGTGCCCAGTCGCTCCGTTAACATCTTAACGCCCTGGTTCCCATCGGGACTTAATTCGCCCCGCTTCGCCATACCGAGAAAATCGATAAGCGTCCATAGTTTACCGAGCGCTATGCTCCGCCCTAACTGTTCACCATTAGGCGATAGCTCAGGGTTGAATCGGAGATAGTGCTCTGCTTGCTCTACACAACGATCCAGAGGAGGTAGCCCCGGCATGCTAATGGCGAGATCGATGGCTGGATGAGCCCGGCCATAACGTGACCAGTCAATGAGAGCAGGAGTCCCAGATGCGGTTAGGAGCCAGTTCGTCGGATTCGGATCTCCGTGAATCCATGTGATCGGCTTACAAAGTATATCCCAAGCATCCCCCTGCATCGCGATAATTTCAGCAATCTGGCCCAATGTCCCTTCGTCTAAAAAGCCCATCAGTTCGTTGAGCACCTGGCCGTTCCACGTATAGCCATAACCATCGACTGATTCCCCGGGCCAGTCTTGGCTCAATCGATGCCATGTGGCCAGATAACGTAAAACCTCAGGGTCCCCTTGCCATCGATCGGGGGGCAAGGACGTAGGAAGCCTCTCCAAAAGAATCCAGGTTGGCTCGTATCCCGCTGCTAAAAGACGTGGAACCGCTAGATCCGCTTGTTGCAACCGGGGCGCCCA
Source organism: Bacillota bacterium (assembly GCA_021820645.1). The sequence continues at coordinate 2 of JAKADJ010000043.1, read as the reverse complement.
TT
>JAKADJ010000042.1 GCA_021820645.1 Bacillota bacterium | reverse complement strand
ATTCGTGGCCGCGGCTGTCTTCATTGTGGTCGGGGCAGTGTTGTCACTGGCGCTAAAGACATACCGGACCCAGGGCAATGCTCCTCGGGCAATGGCCGCAGAGTAGCCAGTAATACCGATTCATGATGAGGGTATACCGCAACACACTAACTAAACACGTAGGGAGAGAACAACGTGAAACAAGGTCGCTTAATCCTAATCAATATTCTGATCCTCGTGGCCGTTATCCTGATTGGAGGATTGGGCGCGTATTACTGGAACCAGAGTTACAATTACGTGAGCACGCAAGATGGTGCGATATCCGCTCCGACGATACCCGTGCCGGCATTAGCTTCAGGGACCATTCAAGGACTTAATGTCTATGTCGGAGAGCGGGTGACCAAAGGGCAGATCATTGCCCACGAGACTGTGGCGGGCGCATCGAAGTCCGGGAAGTCGTCGACCGCGGGCACGTCCACGGTGAATATCGTGGCGCCAGCGAGTGGGACCGTTGCAACCGTTTCGGCCGCCAATGGTCAAATCGTTGGAGCGGGAACCGCGCTCTTCACGGAAGTGAAGTTGAGCCAGGTAACGGTGGTGGCTAATATTCCAGAGAGCAAGATTCGCCATGTGAGCGTGGGTCAAACGGCGACCATCTATGTCGATGCGCATCCTGGGGTCTCCTTTACCGGCACCGTGAAAGCCATCCAACCGACCACTCAATCATTCTTCTCCCTGATTCCTACCGCGGCCACGTCGGGTACTTATACCAAAGTGACGCAACGGATACCGGTCATCTTGTCGATTAATACCGCGGGATACGCGTTATTACCGGGAGAAAGCTGTGAGGTTAGGATTACAATTCGCTAATCCGGAATCTTGGATGAGGTATATTCCAAATGATGGTTGGTGCTCGCCGACCGTCATTTGGGGATACGCACGGAGGGATCACGATGACGCGACCGACTGAGCGTCGATCCCTGCTCTGTCGGTTAATCACCGAAGATCAGGCCTCGGTCGATCCCGTGAATGAGGGAACTAAGAAGTCAATGGACATCAGCTCCTCTGTTATTCCAGGTAGTAGGCTATGGCGCCTTTAGACGCGAGATTTACGGGTCTGATAAGCCAGAGCCGATGCGACGAAGCGCTGAGCCATCAGAGGATTTGACAGAAAATAGTGATGGACATAGCCGGCTACCAGGGAACGCGTTGCAAAGCCATCGAGGGTGAGGTTGCCATGATGAGAGAGACGATAGGCCCGATTCTGGTCGAAGTCGTAGGAGGCCCGGGAATAGTGGAACTCGTGACCTCGTGCATGCTCACCAGATTCCAGTAACGGATTCGAGCTTTGGGATTCGATTTCTCGATAACCGAGAGCAGCCAACCGAGGTTGCATGGCCGTCGTCACGGGGACGGCCCCAACCATCGGATAGACGTGCCCTTGAGTGTCCGCCACCGAGCGGCCGAGAAACATGAATCCCCCGCACTCGGCAACGGTTGGTAGACCAGCTACGATTCGATGGCGGAAGTCTTGGAGCAGGGTCGGGTTACTTAACTCCCTTAGGAATTCCTCGGGGAATCCTCCCCCCATGTATAAGGCGTCGGCATCCTTTGGAATACGGTCTCCTGCCAATGGACTAAATGCTTGGATCTCGGCTCCAGCCTCGATGAGTAACTCTAAATTTTCTTGGTAGTAAAAATTGAAGGCGCTATCCTTGGCAACTGCGATGGCGACCTTGGGGTGGGCATATCGTTTACTGTTATCCGTCGCGTTCAGATCGGAGATCGGAGGGGCCTCACGGGCAATATCGATGACTCGCGTCAAATTGATCGTGTCACGGACCGACGCAATGATGCCATCTAGCAAGGTTCGATGGTCTCCTCGTTCAATGGCCGGAATCAGTCCTAAATGCCGTTCGGGCATGTTGAGCATGGCGTGCGCGGACAGATATCCGAGCACTGGAATGCCCGTTACCTCTTCGATGGCGTCGCGGACCATCTCATAGTGGCGTGGGCTTCCCACTCGGTTGACGATGACTCCACGGATGCGACGGGTGGTATCAAGACTTTGAAACCCTTTGACGATGGCCGCAGCGCTGCGTGATGTCCCGGCGACATCTATGACCAAGATAACTGGGGTGCGGGTTAAGTCGGCGAGGGCGGCGGTGCTGCCGGCAATGCTTTTAGAATCTTTGCCATCGTAATACCCCATGACGCCTTCGATGACAGAAATGTCAGCGCCGGGTCCCCCCCGTCTCAGAACCTCCTGCACCCCTTGGGGACCCGCCATCCAACTATCCAGATTGCGTGAAGGCCGCCCGGTGACCGCGGTATGGTAGGTCCCATCAATATAGTCAGGGCCCACCTTAAATCCTTGCACAATGAAATGCCGTGCGCGTAACGCACCCATTAAACCTAATGCGACTGTGGTTTTCCCGACTCCGCTATGGCTACCGGCGACGATAATTCTGGGGATCTGCATGGCCTTATTCCCGCTCCTCATTCTAAGATTCTCAACCGCTATAGCAATCTTATCATGTGGAGACTGGAGACTTGGGAATTCCGGAGAGGATGCTGCCGAAGCTTCGTAAAGTGGGGTACAATCGTTATGATCCCCACGCTTAAGAGATATCCCATCTATTGTGCGTGGTTTGCGGACCCCGTATCACGTCGAATGGACACATCTAAGGTAAAGGAGTCGTCAAACGATGCGGATTTACACCAGAGGTGGCGACAAAGGCAAGACCAGCTTGATCGGCGGGCAACGTCGGGGGAAACATGATGTGCGAGTCGAGGCTTATGGTTCGGTCGACGAAGCGGGAGCGTTTATCGGGCTCGCAATGAGCTATCTCAATCCCGCACGAGATGAGGACATTTTAGAGGTGCTGGCTGGTGTACAGCAACGCCTATGGGATGTGGGGGCCGATCTGGCGGCTCCACCGGGGGCCAAATATACGCCTCGAACCCCAGACGATGCCGCGAGTAACCTTGAACCCATCATTGACGGGTTCAAAGCGGAAGCGGACACGATAAAAAAATTCGTGATGCGGGGTGGGAATTCTGGAGCGGCCGCACTGCACGTAGCGTGCACCGTGGTTCGCCGTGCCGAGCGCAGGATGGTAGCACTCATGGAGGACGAGGAGATTTCTCCGGCCAACTTAAAATATGTCAACCGGCTCTCCGACTTGTTGTTTGTCCTCGCACGCGCTGTGAATGCCCGTGACCAGAAGCCGGAACGGACTTATGATGCTGGCGGTGACGTGTTTCGCGAGTAAGAGCGGTATTGGGGGATAGGGGGAAACGGGCGTGAATGTGGTACTGGTGGGGGGGACCGGATATGTCGGGTCCGCCGTACAAGCAGCTTTGTTATCCCGAGGGCATCAGGTGAAAGTGATTGCCCGGCACGGGAGAGTGCTGGATGGAGCGCGGCTCGTGCCCGGTGATGTCCGGGATATGGATTTGGTGACCCCTTTTATCGACGCAGATGCTGTCATTAATTTAGTGGGCATTATCAAAGAGGTTCCGGCGGAGAACATTACTTTCGACGTCATGCATGTAGAAACCGTTCGGCGAATTATCACCGCGATGTCTGCGACCCATGTGCATCGCCTGATTCATATGTCGGCACTGGGAACCAGGCCGGGTGCTAAGGCACGCTACCATCGAACCAAATGGATTGCCGAAGACCTGATTACCCACACAACGGGGCTACACTACACCATTACTCGCCCCTCTTTGTTATTTGGCGGAGGCGCACCATTTTTTAAGATGTTACAGAGCCAAGTAAAACTTCCGGTGACACCTATTCCAGGCCCTGGTACCAGTTTGTTCCAACCGATTTTTCGTGGGGATGTCGCAAACTTTCTGGCGTTGTGTGTCGATACCCCCGAGACGATTGGGCAGACCTACGAAATGGGTGGGCCCGAGACGCTTACCTTAAATGCGCTATACGACCGGGTGGCAAAAGCCATAGGGAAGCCTCACATTACCCCATGGCACATTCCGTATGGCCTCATGATGCGTCTGGCGAAGGTCGGGCAAAACCTACCGGGATTTCCGGTATCCGTCGATCAGTTGATGATGCTGGCAGAAAACAATGCCACCGAAGATCGACGTTGGGAGAAATTTTCGCTGTCGATTACATCGATGCAGAAGGATTTTTAAGCGCGCTGGGCTCGGATTTGTAGGGACGCATTGGATTGGAACGAAATGTCTGCGATCGGATCACGGAACCTGGCATGGCCCTTTTGCCACTCTTCCGGAGTCAGCAATTGGGCCGCATAGAGCGCATCTAACTCGAGCGCGACCCGTTCGATTTCCCATTGGATAGCGGGGCCATTGGGCTCGGGTCGAGTTACCTGAGCCATCCATTGCGGCTCAATCGATTGCACCTCAAACCCGCTTTGAGCCAGCCACACTGGAATTTTACGGCCAATCTGACGATCTCCTCCGCGGGCTTGTTGCAATCGGGAGAACGCGTCGAGTACCAGACTCCATTCCGGTGGTGGAGCGGGATACTGCAGGACCATGCCCTCATCGATATCTTCAATATAGACAAAGCCGCCCGGGCGCAGCACCCGATACATTTCTTGAATGGCTCTTTTCGGATCGGATACATGTTGGAGGACAAATCGGGTACAGACAAAGTCTTGGCTATGGTCAGGATAAGGCAGTGCTAGGATGTCCCCGGATATCCAATGCACCCGATCCTGTAACCAGGTCATGGGCGCACTCAGCGATCGGGCCATTTCTAACATGGTGGAGTCGCAATCGACCCCATCTACGGTGCAGGACCAGGCCGTTGCAATTTCCATGGCCATGGCGCCAAATCCGCATCCCACATCAAGGCCTTGCGATCCCGGCTGCAGGGCGAGTTTACTGATTCCTTGGCGACGGCTAGACCCCGTATAGAGGGTTTGTAGCAACAGCCATCGATAGCGGAGTGGTACCGTTTCCAAGAGGTCAGCGAGGAGAGTATCCAGTGCTTCTGCAAAAGTATTTGGCATAGTGCCATCATCCTATCACAAGATGTCGGCGATAGGAGAAAGAAAGTGATTCTTGGCCGCGGAATATGGTACGGACGATAACCGTTGCGATTCCTGAAAAAACACTTGACACGGCGGCCTGGCCCATGCTCTACTAATAATTACCATTATTAGAAAGGGGGAGTTCGTCATGCGTATGGCCATTCGCTTTGATTCCGGGTTGGTTGGATGGGCTCGGCACAGATGGACTCTGCCTCTCAGGTAGGATCAGGAGTTCACGCGTGCCGACCGGAATGTCCGGTCGGTTTTTTATTTGGGGATTTTTAGGGGGCGCTAGGTTTGTCTGTAAAGATTTCGGAAGGGGTTGCAGCGATCGAATGTCGTGGGGTCGGTAAGACCTTTAAAGTGATACAGCGCAATAAGTGGCATCGCACGGCAACGATTACCCACGCGGTCAAGGGGATTGACTTGGTGCTTCCTCGTCATCAGATATTGGGAGTACTGGGACCCAACGGGTCCGGTAAGTCGACCTTGATCCGGATGATGGCGACACTCCTGATTCCGGACGAGGGCACTATCCGGGTGTTTGGCTTGGATGTCTTGGAGCATCGCATGAAGGTGCGGCGCCTGATCAATCGGGTATCGGTGGAAGCAAGCTTTTTTAAAAAGCTCACAGCGCGGGAGAACTTGGCCTATGCGGCAGGGCTCTATGGCGTACCGAATCATCAAGCGCAGAAGGACGCTACTCGTATTCTTGAACGTCTGGGATTGGCCCGCGAAAAACTCGTGGTGCCCCTAGAAAATCTGTCACGCGGTCAACAGCAAAAAATCGCGATAGCTCGGGCGCTCTTGACGTCTCCAACGTTGATGTTACTGGATGAGCCGACTACGGGATTAGACCCGACTTCTCGCCGTGAAGTGCAAGACTTTGTGTTGCAGGTTCGTCAGGAGCACGATGCGACGATTCTAATCACAACGCATGACATGCCTGAAGCCGAACGGCTTTGCGATCAGATTGCCATTATTGACGAGGGGCAGTTTGTCGCATACGCATCGCCTGATGAATTAGTGGCCAAGTGGGGCGAAGGCCAGGGTTTGGAGCACGCCTTTTTCCGACTAACGGGTCGGGACTTAGAGAATGATGTGGAAGAATCGTCTTAATTAAATTGAGGCTCAAGGGGAGTTATTAGATGATTGCCGTCGAACGTGAAGCACGCGCACTGGGGTCTATTGTACGCCGTAATTTTCATTTGATCCGGCGGTACGCCGGCTGGGAAGTCGTATTTCTATTCTATAACGTGATAAACACGTTGACCATTGGGCTCATTGGACTCTCCTTGCCGCCTAGTCAGCGTGCCCATACGGTGGTGTTCTTGGCTATTGGCGCCTTGCTATGGAACTTTCTCTCGATTCTTTTTCAGGAAATTTCCAATGCGGTTTCGTGGGAACGCTGGGAGGGGACTATCGAATATAGTTTTATGGCACCCATCCATCGTCTAACCTACTTGATGGGGGTCTGTCTTTATGCCGTCTTATATGGACTTGTCCGCACTGTCATTATTTTGGCGGTAGTGATGATGTTTTTCCACGTCTCGATTCAACGGGCTGATTGGATTGGAGCCCTTCTCGTCCTGACGGCATCAGCGCTTCCCTTTATTGGACTCGGTTTAATGGGTGCCGTGCTCCCGCTCTTGTCTACCGAGCGTGGGGCACAGGCTACCCAAATCATTCAAGGGGTGTTGCTGTTGGTCTCGGGGGTGTACTATCCGGTGTCGGTGCTGCCGGGTTGGCTACGATGGATGTCCTACGGATCTCCGGCCACCTACACCTTGCAGGCATCCCGCCAAGCCATTTTGGGGGGGAGACCCCTTGCGTCACTGTTAGGCATCTCCCTCGAGCTTTTTTTGTCTGGGTTCATTTTGGTTCCCGTTGGGTTGATCATTTTTCAAACGGCAGAACGTTGGGCGATGCATCGCGGGACGTTAAAGCGCAACGGCTAATAACCATCGGAACGGTTCACCACATTTAAGAGAGGGCGTCCATCCCGATCCCGTTCGAGATTGTCAATTAGCCAGGCCGCGGCCCGATCCATGTAGTCGGGGAGGTTTCCGGCCACATGGGGCGTCACGAGGACATTAGGAAACTGCAACAGGGGGTGTCCGGAGGGTAAGGGTTCGGGAGTGGTGACGTCGAGCCCGGCTCCTCCTAAATGTCCTGCGGTCAACGATTCAACCAGGGCATCTTGGTCGACGACTTCTCCTCGGGCGATATTAATGAGAAACGCGCCGGGCTTGATGCGCTGCAGCCGATTGTGATCGATAAGTCCCGAGGTTTCTGCGGTCAATGGACAGGCTAAGGTGATCACATCGGCTTGCCCAATTCGCCGATCTAATTCAGACCAGGTCGCGACGTTTTGGTCCGGCCTGGCCCTACGGCTGATGCCTTCTACGGTCATCCCGAAATGCAAGCTATATTCTCCAATTTGTCGGCCGATGTGTCCATATCCCACAATCAGGTGTCGCATACCCTCTAACGTACGTAGGGGGACCAGGTGGGAGCGAGGCGTGGAGGGGGGATTCGGCGCGAGTCGCGTCAAACCCAGTAGGAATGCCATCGCATGTTGCGCCACGGCAACCTGGTTTAATCCTTTCATTGAGGTAATGGTGACCTGCGGGGCGAGGTCCTGGACCACCCCATCGACTCCGGCCGAGAAGGTTTGAAGCCATCGCAAGTGAGGCAATTTTTCGCAGATGGCGCGGGTGACGCGCCCACCACCGGCCGCTAATATCGTAATGCGTGGATCGAGATGATTCTCCAGATCGTGGGGCTCTGAATAAAATACCACCGTAAGGTCGGGCCTGGACTCTTTGATACGGTGTTGCCATTGTTCGGTCAGGTTACCGATGACTGCAAGTACTTCTGGCATAGAAGGTCTCCTTGTGCTTGGGGATAATCCCCAGAATACTGACATCGTACCAAATGTGTGAAGGATATACTCCGATGAAATCTCTCTGTATCTCGAAATCGTAGGGGCTGGCACCTATACGGACGCTCTATATGAACGCGACCGGGCTCTGATTGAGGTGGGGATAAACGGGGTCTTGAGGTCACCTTCTGATGAGGCCTCCTGAGAGCAATGGTTTCCCCATCAGGCGTTTCGCACGTGTCTATCCGGCGTGGAATCATTTCGTCTTGGTTCGACTCTGATGGTCACCCGCATGGGGATCACTTTCCACGAGCCTTATCAGTATTTTTTTGCCGCCCACGGCGTTCTCCCAGAAGGAAAATCCTCGGGTTATGGCGAACGCATGCCACAATGATTTTTAAGGAGGGACCCAAGTGCTACAAGATAGCCTATTTCGATTCGATCACATTAAGAAGTCTAAAGCTCTAGGTGGTAGACATTTTGGCTTTGTACAGTGGGATTTATTGCAACGTAACGCGAGGCTTTACGGTTCGCGAGAAGCCCTCGCGGACACCTACTGCGGTGTCGACTACTCATTACGACGGCGCCGGACCTGGCAAGAAGCGTACCACCAAGTGAATACCCTGATTGTGTCCATGTTACGTCACGGGTTGAGGCCCGGGGCGACGGTTATGTCGCACTTACCCAGTATCTTGGAGAGTACCTATGTGGATTGGGTCACCTCTAAATTGGGGGCATTGCATGCAGGACTCAATGTGGATCTAGGTAAGGCAGAAACGATTGGCGCCATAAGAAAACTTGCCCCCGATCTGGCAATTATCGTGCCGCGTTGGCACGGCCGAGAATTTCTTGAATGGTACCGCGAAGGGCGCGAGTTCGTGCCAGGAATGCAACTCGTGATTGTGGATCTTCCCGGTGAACCCTCTGATGCGGAGGATGTCATTCATTGGGATAGTTGGTTGGATCAAAAAATTTGGGAAGAGTTTTCCCTCGATGACTTGGATTGGTTGCGACCGAGTCCGCTTGCGGTCCATGAGTTATTGCCCACTTCGGGCACGACTGGGGTTCCGAAGTTATCGCAACGGACGACACTCGACTGGTTTCACGTGCACAGTGTAGGAATAGCTGAACGTGCCGGACATACCGTATATGATACCCGAATCTTGATTGGACCATTAAGTGGCGGTTCCGGTCGCTTGTGGGGAGTACATGTGCCGCTCTATACCGGGGGCCGCTCTATCTATCTCACCGAGTTTGACGAAGAGGCGGTCTTACGTATCACAGAAGAAGAATCTGCTACCCTGTGGGTATGGAATCCTGCCTTAATAACGCGGGTTGTTACCAACCCCGCGTTCGAACACGCAGCACTGGAACATTTGCGGCAGGTCAGTTATTCGGGCGCTCCGATGTCGTTCGAAGTATTGGATAAACTATGGCGCCGCGACATTAAGTCGTTCAACGTCTATGGAACCTCTGAGGTCGGCGGCTGTATGAGCCCCATTGCGACCGAATTAACCAAAGAGCGGGTGCTGTCGGCGGCTGGCGTGCCCTTAGAGGGATTCGACGTGCCGGTTATTGCCCCCGACGGGTCGCGTTTGCCGGCAGGACAGGTAGGCGAAATCCTGATTTGGAATATCCACCATGGTTATTGGGAGTCACCCGCTGAGAGTCGGGAGACTTATCATGAAGCGGGATCCGCCGATGACCGATGGGTAGGTTACCAACATACTGGGGATCTCGGAATGTACGATGCTGAGGGATATTTGCGCATTGTGGGTCGCAAGAAAGACATGATCCTTCGGGGGAGCCAGAACATCTTCCCTAAAGAGATTGAAGACCTCTTGGGTACGCATCCAGATGTGCGGGACATAGCCATCGTGGGAATGCCCGATCCGGTTTTGGGGGAAAGAGTTTGCGCGTTTGTGGTAGTGGGGACCGGGGCTCGTCCGACAGTGACATCGTTCGCGGAGTATCTTGACCGACGAGGGGTGGCCAAGTTCAAGTGGCCGGAACGCGTGGAGATTGTCGAGGAACTCCCATTAGGTCCGGGCGGCAAGGTGCAAAAAGGTGTCTTGCGAGAATGGCTCGCGAAGCAATCATAGACAGGAGCCGAGCGGCGACCAGAACGGATGGGTTTATGTGGCATTCCTGGTGCCGTGGCCATTTGTCTTGACAGCAACTAGCCAAACCTAGTAGAATATTGCTGTTCGGGTTTCGGCGGTCTCAGCCGACCCATTTCGTAGGAGGGATTTGGATGACCACGTATATGGCTCGCCCCAAGGATTTTGAGCGAAAGTGGTACGTGATTGATGCATCGGGCATTCCCCTTGGGCGGGTAGCCACCGCAGCGGCAACGTTGTTACGTGGGAAGCACAAGCCGATTTATACCCCCCATTTGGATACCGGTGACAACGTCATTATCATTAACGCAGAAAAGGTCCTCTTAACAGGGCATAAATTAGATCAAAAGATTTATTACCATCATTCAGGTCATGAAGGTGGCCTCAAAAAGACCATTTATCGCCAGTTGATGTTACGTAAGCCCGAGTTCGTTTTAGAGAAGGCGGTGCGGGGAATGTTGCCGCATAATCGACTGGGTCGCGACATGTATCGTAAGCTTAAGGTCTATCGATCTGATGCGCACCCGCACCAGGCTCAACAGCCGGAGATTTGGGAGGTTAACGCATAATGGCAACAGCACAGTTTTGGGGTACTGGACGACGGAAGAATGCCGTGGCTCGTGTGCGGTTAGTACCAGGATCCGGCCGATTGGTGGTAAATGGTCGAAGCTTTGAAGATTATTTTCCGGTCGCCACCATGCGAATGGTTGTAGTCGGCCCTTTGAAGTCGGCTGATGTAGAAGGTCGCTTCGATGTCCTGGTTCGTGTCGAGGGGGGCGGCGTTTCGGGCCAAGCTGGTGCCGTGCGTCATGGGATTGCGCGTGCTCTGCTGGGAGTGGACCCAAACTTCCGTGGTTCTTTGAAGCGCTTAGGATTTCTTAAGCGAGATGCACGTATGAAGGAACGGCGTAAGTATGGGCTGAAGAAAGCTCGAAAAGCACCACAATTTTCGAAGCGGTAGTGCAAAAAAGAGCCCCAGACGGGGCTCTTTTTTATAGGGTGGGGGTTTTTACGACACCGAGCCGATTAGGGATAAGGGTGGGGGAGAGATCTTGGGGAGTTTGGGGGTGAACTGGTGGGGCTGAGATTTTTTCAACAGGGGATCGACCACATGGGACCACAGTTGCTCGACCGCATCGCGTTCGCCTAATTGAGCACGGACCAGATAATTTTCGCATTCGATTTCGTGTCGAGCATTCGGTGCGGCTAATGCTAGGGCTTGGGTTAAGTAATCTCGTGCTATGGGGAGTTGCCGTTCCCGAACTGCACGACGGGCCAGCAGCCGTAATGCGTAGACTTTGACTCGGAGCCATGGCCACACGTTTTCGGCTCGAAACACGCGGTCACTATATTGCGTCAGCCACTCCTGGCTCGGTTCACTAGCCCCCAATTGTAACAGGGCTTCGAGAATCACGGCTTGACCTTCTTGGAAGTGTAGACGGTCAAATACTTCCAGGCTTTGGACAAGTAATTGATGGGCTTCGTGATAGCGCCCTGTGGCGATCAGGACTCGTCCCAAATCACCTTCGATGGTGGCGCGTTCATCGGATTGGGTGACGTGCGAGACCCTTGACAGCGCGTGGTCGATGGCGGCCAGGGCTTCATCTTGGTGGCCGATTTGCCATTCGGTCGAGGCCATCCGTCCGTAGAGTTCAGCTTGGCGACCGGGCGATATCAGATGTTCCCGGCCGGCCAATGCTTCGCGGTATAGCTCTAACGCCGAAATCCACTCACCTTGGCTGTAACAAAAATCTCCATAGTGCTGGGCAGACTCCGCTCGAATGTCGGCGGCATGGTCTGGTAACCGGCGGGCATATTCTAATGACTGCTGAAAAGAGTTCATCGCCTTATGGAAAGAACCATTGCGGGCCGCTACCATCCCCAACGTATTGGCAATTTCTACGGCTTGAATCGGATGCTCGTCTGGATGAATCATGGTGAGGCTTTCTTCTAGGTGGGATAACGCGGCGACCAAATTGCCTTGGGTCATCTCCATCCGTCCCATGGTGGCTTTGATGCGCGCTAGCGTATCGTCGCGGCCGGTCCGTGCAGCAAGCATATAGGCTTCTTGCAAACCTAACATCCCATCTTCCAAACGTCCGGTATTCCATAGCGCCTGCACGGCTTTGAGTAACACCTCGATGGTGCGCATGTCGTCACCATTTTCTACAAAGTACCCTAAGGGTTTGCCTAAGCGGTGGGCAATGATGGCTAATGCTTTATGGGATGGGTGAATTCGGCCGAGTTCGACTTGACTCACATAGCTTTTAGTCAGTTCGGGACCAGCCAATTGTTCTTGGGTGAGCCCCAATTTTTTCCGTAAATCGCGAATCTTAACCCCGACCATCGTTCATCCCTCCTAGTTCTAATGTATCACAAGTCAATTGAAATGTTGACCATATTCAATCGACGAACCAATAAATTTGAATTGAAGTTAAATA